>JAHIFK010000029.1 GCA_018900975.1 Methanobacteriota archaeon | reverse complement strand
CAAAGTTAGTGTTATAGAATACTTAAAAGTGCTACTGGAAAGTAATTTAGTAGTCGGTCATAACCTCAAATTTGACCTGAAATTCCTGAAGCATCACTTCAACATAGAGCCGACCAACCTTTTCGACACATATATCGCCGAGATCCTTATCAGCGGAGGACAGAAAGCAGGACAAAAAGGCGCGTCAACACTTGAAACTGTGGCGTGGGACTACGCTGGTATTAAACTCAAGAAGGATCAGAAAATACAACAATCCTTCAAAGGTCAGGAACTGACCCAGGAGCAGATCGAATATGCAGCAATGGATGTAGCAGTCCTTCCAGATATCCATGCAAAACAACAGAATCAGCTAAAGAAACTCAGCCTTGAAAAGGTATTCGCCACAGAAATGTCCTGCATTCCTGCTACAGTGTGGCTTGAACTTTCAGGAACTCCGATCGACCTGGAAGGGGCAAAGAAACTTGAAAAGGAAATCAAAGAAAAACTCGACTCATTAAGGTTAAACTTCCTGACTATCCTGAAAGAGTCTGGCTACAGGAACCTTGACCTGGAAGGAATGCCTGCAGTGAACCTTGACAGTCCTGCTAAACTCCTGAAGGCATTGAAAGCCATAGGGTTGGACCTTGCCTCCACAAATGAGAGCACATTATCAGCCCTTAAACATCCTGCAGGCAAAGCGCTGAAAGAATATCGCAAACATCAGAAACTGCTCAACACGTTTTTAGAGAAACTCCCAAAACACATCAATCCTGCGACAGGTCGCATCCATGCAAATTTCAACCAGTACGGCACGCTCCCAGGAAGATTCAGCTGCTCTAGACCAAACCTGCAGCAGCTTCCCAGGGATAAAAACGTCAGGGCACTGTTCAAAGGCAATAACGGCAGCAAGATCATCACGGCGGACTATTCCCAGATAGAGCTGCGCATACTTGCTGAAGTATCAAAAGAGCCAAAGTTCATTGAGCTTTTCAACAGTGGAGGCGACCTCCACAAGCTCACCGCATCTTTGATATTCCACAAGAAGCTTGACCAGGTCTCAAAAGAAGAACGAAATATCGCCAAAACCATTAACTTCGGATTATCTTACGGCATGGGTGGGGGTGGTCTCCAGGCAAATCTCAAGGACAACGGCATCGAGATCAGCCTGGACGATGCCAGGAAATACATAGACACTTTTTTCAAGAGCTACCCGAAAGTGAAATGTTATCTGGATGATGCGGGACGATCAGCAGTCAGGAACAATGAGATAAGAAATGTCGCTGGGAGGCTGATCAAATACATGCCAGCATCAGATGAAAGTGAGAGAGCTGCCATATTGCGGGAAGGCAAGAACAATCCTATCCAGAGCTTGAATGCAGATATTTTGAAGGGTGCAATGGGACGGCTTTACCATAGATTGAAACCGCATGAGGCCAAGCTTATCAATATCGTCCATGATGAACTTGTCTTTGAAGTGCCAGGAGAACATGCAGAAACAGTCTCAAGGATCGTCAAAGAAGAAATGGAAGCCGCAGGTAAAGAATATCTCAAATCTGTCCCTGTCATTGCAGAGGTGACCGTGGGGGATGTATGGCAGAAATAGATGAAGAGATGACAAACAAATTTTTTCCACGTGGACTCCCAGATATTGATGGGTGCAACCTGTATAATTATAGATAAGGAGAACTGAATAAATGACAAAAATAACTGAAGATATATCAAAGCAAATATATGATTTATGGAACGAAGGGAAACTAACAAAAGCAGAAGTAGCAGAGAAGTTCAATACATCGGAAGATGTGGTTAAATACCACATTCAGAAGCAGAAGGTTCAATCTGCGTCTCATGCATCTGCCACAGGGGATGTTTCGCAAAATAGCATAAAAGGGTTTTTAAAAGGGTTGCTCGGCAAGGAAGATAAAGACAAAATCATCGAACAGCTTGCAGGTAAGTTGGACGAATTGACTACCAGGCTCGAACAAACACCCACCGCGACGAGGACAGAGAAACACACAGAGCTGACGCCCACGAAAAGATACCTCAGCAAGGTGGAGGGATTGTTGTTGAATAGTCCCGCTGTCATCCTTCACAAAGATCAAAAACTGAGTGTTGCTCACGACACAGAGGAAATTCTGAGAGCAGTCTCAGACGGAAAACTTGTTCCTGCAGATGTGCCTTCAACATCCATTGAAGGGCTTGATGAGGAGGAATTTGAGCACCAAAAAGATAAAGTGATCCAAAGCTTCGATGAATACTATGCCTTTGCTCAACCATGCACAAATGATAAGATGGAGCGGTTTGTGGCCTGGTACCGCGGTACTGAAAGCAGTATTCTCCCAGCAAAGGCTGTCAGAAAGATCGCCATGGAAGCTGTCATGAAAGCCACAGGTGGAAATGGCCTGGTCCTGTCTCCAGAGGAGGAACTGGAGCGGTTGAGGCAAATGGATAAGTCGAAAATGCATCTCTTTTATCTCAAAAAGATAGACTGGGACGCCTATAAGATAAGGGCGATAACAGAAAAGTACCAGGAGTACATGTGTTCACCTAAGCCGTTAGAAAGCTCTGAAAATTTCGTCAGCATGTTCAAACGTTATGATGCTTCGATTCCCTCTGATGAAGTACGTGAGATCATGTGGGCATTGATCAAGAAAAACCAGAGGGAAGCCGAAGAATTGCAGAAAATAGCATTGGATATCCTTCAAGAAAGGAGAGAGCAAGGTATTGCAAAAGGGATTGTATCATAAGCCCGGTTACAAAAGTTTCATTCGTATTATGACGAATAATATAAATCGGGTAAATCGATTACATCGGGTAAAAATAGGGTTTTGCATAAATTGTACATGAACAAAAACTGTTATGATTGACTTGTGCAAAACCGAAAATATAGATGTTCATTCGGTTGGATACGAACAATTTATCTAGAATTTTATATTCTTTTAGATCTGCACATACGAACAAGAAATATTGACCTAAGTTATTTAAATGGCGTTATGCAAATATTAATCCAAAATAGCGCGTAAAATTACCCGTTCTGTCGCACCCATAAGATAAACCGAAAGAATGAGAGTGGGCAGGAAGGAGAAGATGACAGACTTCCTGCCTTAGAATCAATTTTGGATATCTCTTCTGTTACACATCATAAAATCATCGTTACTCGAATAAAGGTTGTGGTGCGCGGGTTGTAACTCAAATGGCTTCGCCCAAAAATACAGGAAACTGCCTCAATTCCTTTAAACAAAGTAACTTTGTGCTCATATCTGGGCGTGGTCTGGTAGAAATCACCCACAAAAATAGCGAGCCTGCAGGAATTGTGGGGCACCTTGTTTGATGAATAACGGCCACAACCCGAAGATCCTAACAGGTGAAAACCTCTTTTGAAAATCAACCCCTCATAATATACTGCGCGCTTGAGACTAAGCGAAGAGGCGGCAGGGATCACTTACCCTTATGCCTTGCAGGTAATCTCCCGCAGGGCATAGGTGCAGCCACAGGAGCGACATCTCTCCAAACTCAGACAGGAATTTACAGAGATAGTTTCAATTCGTGTTGGTAGTTATACCAATGTGCAATATTAATTGCAGTTACGTTTAACAAATAAAACTGAGAGTCAAGATACTGATAGTTCTATGCAAATAAAGTCTTAGACAAAGCAAAGACCATCAAGAAAGCCCCTATCGGGGCAATTTAACGTTTGATGGTGCTCAAAATACATATCTTATTTCACCCGATTTAGGTTCATATATCTCTCCATTAACCTTCAGATGTTGAAAATCGCAAAGCAACTGTTCTTTATCAATTCCTCTCTTCATAGCTTCAGACAATACTTTTTCGATACTTGCTCCTCTACCATTCTGATTTTCTATAATCAGTGACACAATCACTCGCATCCTTTCCTGTTGGCTGT
>JAHIFK010000295.1 GCA_018900975.1 Methanobacteriota archaeon | reverse complement strand
TCATCTCCTTGGTTTTAGTCTTAGTTACTTATAGGTTATAATAGTATAAATAGTTATCTATTGACATTATTTATAGTCCTAGTTACCATATTTTGAAAAAGTAATTTCGGGTCTGGATGACCACATTAAAAGTATAAAAAATTGCAGACAGATGAGTTTTAGCTTAAGTAAGGTCTAAGACAGGTTAGAATAATTCGTAATAACATCGGTCGCTGAACTGACCTCATCTTCAGCTCCTGCAACCGCAACTGCCGTTACCGCGATCAAAACCATTGCCAACAGCAATAAGGTTTTAATTCTTTTCATGCTATATCGGCCTCCTTTGACCTTAGGTTATATTATCACTTAAAATATTTAAATACTTCAGTTCCCACAATTGTATTATTCATCGTTTATTGAATAAAACACGCATTATTTTCCCGAATACTGAGAATGGACCAGATGAAAAAGATCACTCAGCCCTCAGCGCCTCCACAGGGTCAAGCCTTGCAGCCTTATTCGCCGGATATACTCCAGCTATAGTGGTCGTCAGCATGCCGAAGACCAGCCCTATCAAAAGCGATGTCCACTTGATAGCCATCGGGAAATCCCCAAGCGATGATATCAGCATCGCTATCCCGGCGCCAATAGTAACACCGATCAACCCGCTCACCAACCCCAGAAGTCCGGACTCAAGCATGAATATCAACTGAATATCCTGCTTCGTGGCGCCGACAGCTTTCATTACCCCTATCTCTTTTACCCGCTCTGTCACCGTGAGCATCATTACATTCACAATGCCTACCCCTCCAACGACAAGGGCGATCGCGCCGATACCGCCGAGTGCATATTTTATCATGGTCAGCACCTGGGCTATTCCTTCGAGCATGGATTTCATCATAAAGACCGTGTACGCCTCATCTTTATGCAATCGCCGGAGGGCTTCATCCAATCTGTTTGAAGTTATCTCTATCTCATCCTGGGATTCCACTGTCACAAGTATCTGGGAATATGAATAGGTCTTTGTATCAAGCAGGTCTTTCAATGACTGGTGCGTGGTGAATATCTCCATGTTCGAATTGCCCCCGAATGCAGAGGCCTGCTCTTTTTCGCCGAGTATCCCAACGATCGTATAATCCCTGCTCACATCATTATTTTTATTCTTAATAGTCAGGCGCATGCCAGGATTCAGGGGCATCTTGAACATATTATCTGCGATGTCACTGCCTATCACGATCGCGCTCCTGTCAGAATCCATGAGAAAGCGCCCCCTGTCGATCAGGTCTGCAATGTCCTGTTCTTTTCCCGGCGTTATCGCTGACAATGAAATGGAGCGCTCCTCATCCCTGAAATTGACTGACATCCCCGCACCATTGCGGGGTGATACAGTTTTCACACCGACCGTATTCTCGATGGCATGCACGTCCTTATCGTCGAATTCAGCTGGCTTCATGTAAGTTGACCCCCCTGGACCAAAATTCGCGCCGCCCGGAAAAACCGTTATCACGTCAAAGTCCATTCCTTGAAATGCCATCCCAACCCCTTCCTGCAGTCCTTCGCCCACCGAAAGCATAACAACGATGGCGATAACACCTATTATTATGCCCAGGCTTGACATCAGGGTCTTGAACTTATTGCTTCTGAAGCTGAGTGAGACCTGTTCCAGGGCATCGATCAGCTTCATCCTGATCTTGCTCTCCTTTTCCTCATGTAAACAAAGTACCCTCCGATGAGGACAACCGCGGCGCCAAGTATTCCAAGAACAGGCAGAATGGAGCTGGTACCGCTTTCTGTTCGCAGACTGTTTGAACCGTCAAGCGCCACAGACATCGCCTCAGTTTCATGCCAGTTGTCTCCGTTCTTGAACCTGAGTCTGAAGCTGACGTTGTCAGGAGTTCCTGACTTCAGGTCGAACTTGACCGTGAAAAGCTCATCCGGTTCCATGGTCCCGATGAAATACGTAGCAGGCTCGAACGTGACATTTCCCGAGGGAATGACGGTCACAGCAGAAAGAGTGTTCGGTCTGTTGTTCGCTATGTTGAGGATGACCTTTCCCGAATTTGCTATTGGCTTCTCAGAGAGTGCCGTCTCAATAGTTGATGAGTCCACCCTTATCGGTATCTTCAGGTTAAGGCTGTAGAGGCGCGCGCTTCCCATGAGAGCAAAATCCAGGAAATAGGTGCCGTCAGGTGTATTATCCCTGACCTTTATTGTAAATGGAAGTTCCAGAGAGTCCCCCGGCCCTATGATGCCCGGATTATAATATGGTTCGCTTGTCACATCAATAAATTCGTTCCCAAGCAGTTGTGCAGACTGTATCTGCGCGTTCATACTGTAATCCCTGCCATCTATTTTTATTGTGTAGGCAGTGGCGCTGTTCTTTATCGTCAGCGCAACTGTGCCTGTGTCTCCTGCCATGAACACCTCGGGGCTAAGTGAATATTTTTCCATTCCCACTGTTCCTTTGGCGTCCACCACGTCGCTGCCTACTTCAATATCAAATTCTTTCTTGGTGAATGAACCATCCACCCTGTAGCCTATCTCGATCTTATTCGTGCCAACAAATGCGTTCTTATCAGCGTGGACCGAATATTTATAAATTATCTTATCATTTTTTCTTATGGTCCCCGGATACTTAACTGCGCTATCTCCTGGTTTTATCGAGAAAGGATATTTCGGGACAAACTCGATGGACACTGCACTTATATCGTTATCCCCTATGTTCTCAAGCTGGACCCACACGCCAAAATCCGAATCAGGGCTCACAGGATAGGGATCGTATTTTATGAGACTTATCTTCAGTGAGTTCTCTGCAAGTGCAGCCTGTGAAGCGCCTGAAAAAAATAATATTATGAAAAGCCCTGCCAATAATTTAACGTACATATTTTATCAACTCCGAAATCGTTGGTTTTTTCCCGTACATCAGAAGACTTGCCCTGAATATTTTGACGGACATTTCTATGATAACAAGAATGGAAACCGTCAGAATAATAAGGCTCAGCACAACTTCGTAATACTGCACATTTCCTGTGGAGATACGCATTATCATCGTAATTGGAGATGTGAGCGGGAAATAGCTGAACATCATGCTGATAATCGAATCAGGTTTTGAGAGTATGAGTTGAGATATTATAAGAGGCATAGCTCCGATCATTGTAAATATCCCTGCTATCTGCTGTCCCTCGCGTGAAGTTGTGGCAATAGCTCCTACCCCTGCCATTATGCATGCAAAGACAAGGTAGCCTAATATGAAATAGCCTGATGCAAATATCAACAGCGGGATAGAAATACTGATACCTTTAAGAAGTAATGCAACTGGACCGGATGATAGAATTGCGATACCCATTACCTGCCAAATGAACACCTGAGCTAGCCCTACGGCGCCAAGCCCGAATATCTTGCCTGTGAGCAGATCCCTGTGCGAGACCGAGGACAGCAGTATCTCCATGACCCTGTTCTCCTTTTCTTCAACAACGCCCTGCAACAAGAAATTCGATGAAGTGAAGATAGAGAGCATGAAAAAGAATGCAAATGCAATTGAAATAAGGAGCCCTGACAGGTCATCTTTTCCGCTTTCCCCCTTTTCGTTCAGAGTGAAATATTCGCTCTTGATAGGGTTTTTCACCCTTTCCACCAGTTCTTTATTATCCCCTTTCAGAAGGTTGTCAAGCAGGAAGCCTTTAATTTCTCCCTCAATTGACCCCTGAGTTCTACTTTTTGTAGAAAAAATTTCGATACTTCCTGTGGTTTTATAATCCTCTGGTATGACAAAGAAATGGGTTATCTTTCCTTCAAGAAGGTCATTTTTTGCAAGCTCTTCACCTGCGTAACTGATAAAATTCCCCTCGAAAGTGCCCGTTTTATCGACATAACCGATCGTGATATCTTCCGGAGTTATGCTGCTGGCGCCCAATAAGACAGGAATACCAATTAATGCGAACATTAACAACGGCAGCCCGAAAGTCACGAACAGGAATTCTTTTCTTCGGACATTGTAAGCAAATTCGTGTTTTGCAATTGTTATCCACTTAGTCATGATCCCTCCACCACCTGTATGAATATCTCATTTAGTGACGGCGCCGAAACCTCGAATCGATTGATCCTGCCGTCCCTTACAATAGTTTTCAAGACTTCCTGTGAATCAATTCCGTCTTTGAGGATCAGTTCAGCGTAATTGCCTGAGTAATTGATCTTCTTCACCATACCCGCAATGTTTTCCAGTTCCCCATCGAACTCAAGAAAAACTGTATTTTTTCCGAACCTCGACTTTATTTCGCTGACGCTGCCGTACAATACCCCACCGCCTCTGTGCATCATGAATATCCTGCTGCACATGCGCTCTACCTGGTCCATCATGTGTGTGCTGATAAGTATTGTCTTACCCTCTTTTCCGAGTTCAACTATCATCTCTTTTACAAGTTTCATGTTCACAGGGTCAAGACCTGAGAAAGGTTCGTCCAGTATTATGAACTGAGGGTCGTGGCAGATGGCGGCGATAAGCTGTATCTTCTGCTGCATCCCCTTGCTCAGTTCCGAGAGCTTTTTGTCTTTATGCTGGAGCATCTCCATCCGCTCAAGAAGTTCAACCACCTTCTTTTTACTCTGGTAGTTTTTCAGCGCGCCAAGGTAGAGAAGAGAATCCATGACAGTAAGCCTGCGATACAATCCGCGCTCTTCTGGCAGGTAACCGATCAGATCTTTTGTTTCTTCCGGCGAAGCGCTGCCCAGTATCTTTATCTCACCTGAATCCGGCCTGATTATATCAAGCAGCATGCGGATAATTGTAGTCTTTCCTGCCCCGTTTGGTCCTATGAGCCCGAATATCTCACCCGGCGCTATCTCAAAAGAAATGTCCTTTACTACGGTCTGCCCGTTAAACGATTTTGATACGTTCGATACTTCAACTGTTTTTTCCATCTTCGATCCTTCCGTCCTTCAGTCTGATTATCCTGCCGCAGTTCTGCGCCAGTCCCTGGTCATGCGTGACCATCAAAATTGTTCTTCCTTCACTATGAAGCTTGTTGAATATCTGCATTATCTCCTGTCCTGTCTTTGAGTCAAGGTTCCCGGTAGGCTCATCAGCGAGCAGTATCTCAGGGTCGTTCACAAGCGCC
>JAHIFK010000294.1 GCA_018900975.1 Methanobacteriota archaeon | reverse complement strand
GATGGGAGCATCTTAAAAAAAATGCAAAGCAGCCAACCATCGGCAAAATTATCGATGAAGCGATGGATGCGGTCGAAAGAGACAATCCTTCCCTGAAAGGTGTTCTTTCTTCCATGAATTATGCGCGGCCTGCTCTTGATAAGCAAAGGCTGGGGGAGTTGATAGACCTTATAGGCACGATAGGTCTCGGGGATTATGAAAGCAGAGTGAGAAATTCGTAAAGGCCCATGAAGGAAGAATTGGAGATATCGCTGTTTATGGACAGGAATCCAACCAGACCACCTGGCGCCTATGCAAGATGAACCTTGCAATTCGGGGTATTGATGCAAATGTCCAGTGGAACAATGAAGGGAGTTTCATGAATGACGCCCATAAGGAGCTAAAAGCGGATTTTGTGATCGCGAATCCGCCTTTTAACGACAGTGACTGGAAAGGCGAACTTCTTAAGGGAGACATCAAATGGAAATTCGGAGTTCCGCCAACTGGCAATGCAAACTTCGCATGGGTGCAGCATTTCATTCACCATCTATCCCCAACAGGTATTGCAGGATTTGTGCTTGCTAACGGCTCGATGTCTTCCAATACTTCAGGAGAAGGCGAGATAAGAAAGAACATCATCGAGGCTGATCTTGTTGACTGCATGGTGGCGCTGCCATCGCAATTGTTCTACAACACTATGATCCCCGCCTGCTTGTGGTTCGCTGCAAGGGATAAGAAAAACCATAAATTCAGGGACAGGCGCGGAGAAGTTCTTTTTATTGATGCGCGGAAGATGGGCGTCATGGCAGACAGAAGGCACAGGGAGCTTACTGATGAAGAGGTAGGGAAGATCGCTTCCACCTATCACGCCTGGCGCGGGGAGGGCGGGAAATATGAGGATGTGCCGGGATTTTGCATGGCGGTTAAGCTGGATGAGATCAGGAAGCATGGACATATCCTTACTCCGGGGCGGTATGTGGGCGCGGAGGAGGTTGAAGATGATGGTGAGCCGTTTGAGGAGAAGATGGCGAGGCTGACGGGGGAGCTTGCGGGGCAGTTCAAGAGGTCGAGAGAGCTTGAGGCGGAGATAGGAAAGAATCTGGCAGGGCTGGGATTTAAGGTTTAGATTATGAAATTCAGTAAAGAAGACACTGATATATTTTACAGGCTGATCTGGTCGCTTTTGTATTATACAAACCAGAAATTCCCTGTTATTAAAAATCTGAAAGAACCCATGTTGAAGTATGAGAAACCTGAAGATATTTTTAATCTTCATGAAAAGCTCTTCACTCATCCTGAGCTTATCGATTCTTTTGTTGCTGAAAATCCATTTAGCTTCACTCAGGAAGAGCTTGAGATAATAAAAGGTTGGAATAAGTTTGTAAAAGGCAAGTTCCTGATAGTTGCTCATTTAAAGAACTACACTATCTTTTTGACTACAGAGAAAGAACAGAAAGCTTATGGTGTTGTTGGGATGCGCGATGAAATTAAGGATGTATTGCCTCCATTTCTACCTCAATATGTTAATACCATCCTTCTTCAATTTCGGGGAAGAATAACCTACTGCGGGCAAATCAGCTCTTACGGGATACATATTGGTCCCAATATGAGGCGAAGTATTCAGGATGAGTACCAAAAAACAAAAAGCATGTTCGGGATAATAACATCTCTGGATGAGCCTGTTGTGGAAAAAAAGGAATCTAATGAAGAGCTTCTCAGGTATTATTTGAGAAGCGCTGATCGCAGGATGGAATATGGAGCTGAAATACATGATATCTTGGAAAAGAACCCGGCTCTTAGAAGTGTGTATTCTCTTGAGATCGGCAGGGCATATGCAAAATATGCCGGAAAAAAATTAAGCGAGATCGGCGCATTAACAGCATGGTTTGCGGTTTTTGAAGAGACTGTTATTGCTTCAGGACAGAGCGAAAAAGAAGCAAGAGAGCGGGCATATGCTGTTGTCCGGCAAGATAAGAGAGCAGGTGTGCATGTTTTCAGGCATGGCAGGAAGTGAGAGATGTTTGAGTTGGAGAATATAGGATTGCCTCATCGCATCGGCGCTGACAGGGGCGGGTAATAGGAGGTGGCGGGGGGATGAGGGAAACGAGATTTGAAGAAACTGAGACGGGAATGATTTCTGAAGGATGGGATGATTGAATTGGCAATACTGAATTTTAAATGTAAAAAATGTAGAAAGACATTTGATTTTAATGTTGGGAAAATTACTTTTGGAAATAAATTGAGTTTTGAGAATAGAATATTTTGCATAAAATGTGGATTGGTTGAGATTGATGATTTGGAGTTGACTGAACTTGGACAAACTCAAGTCACAGAGTTGTATTTTGAGAGTATTAAATGAAGAAGCAAACTAAATTCAAGGAGACCGAAATAGGAAAAACTCATGAGGATTGGGAGGAAAGAAAAATTAGAGATTGTATCGAATTATTTTATGGCAAAGGGCTTCCCGAAAGACAAAGGAAAAAAGGAAGTATTCCTGTTTTTGGCTCTAATGGTATTGTTGGATTTCACGACGAAGCAAGCGTAAAAGGCCCTGGAATAATTATAGGTCGAAAAGGGTCTGTAGGTGAAATCACATTCTCAAAACAAGATTTTTGGCCAATTGATACAACCTATTATGTTCAAACCAAACAAGGAAACGATATGGGTTTTTGGTATTATTTTTTGAAAACTTTAGGATTAAACCGAATGAACTCGCATAGTGCCGTTCCTGGATTAAACAGGGATAACGTGTACGAAATTGATAGAGCAATCCCGAATTTTATTGAGCAGCGCGCTATCGCCTCCATCCTCAACTCTCTGGACGACAAAATCGCCCTCAACCGCTCAATGAACACCACCCTCGAAGCCATCGGGCAGGCGCTTTTCAGGCGCTGGTTCATTGATTTCGAATTCCCGGACGGGAAGGGCAAGCCCTACAGGTCGAGCGGCGGGGAGATGGTGAAGACGGAGCTTGGGGATGTGCCGAGTGGGTGGAGGGTTGGAAGATTTGCAGATTTAGCGGAAATAAATAAGGGTGATATAGTGGATGGACCATTCGGAAGCAATTTAAAATCATCCGACTATACAGATTTTGGTGTTCGATTAATACATCAAGAGAACATAAAAGAGTTTAATTTTATTAATGAAAAACAGAGATATACATCCTTTGAAAAAGCAGCAGAACTTCAACGTTCTGTTGCATTTCCAGGGGATATTGTAATGACAAAAATGCCTGAACCGATTACTCGTGCAGCTCGTATTCCACATAATATCTCGAAATCATTCATAATTATGGCTGATTGCATCCGGGTAAGACCAAATCCTGAATTGACACCAAGTGGATATCTGTTGTATCTTATTAATAGCAAGTCTTTCCGCCAACGGGCTGAGGGTTTGGCGACAGGAACTACCAGATCACGAATCAATTTGACTCAGGTTAAGTCTATAAAAATTGTAATTCCACCAGAAAACTGTAGGAAAGCATTTGGAATGTTTTCTGAATCATTGGAATCATTGCGAGAAAAAAACAGTTATGAAATAAGTATTCTTTCTTCAATCCGCGATGCCCTCCTCCCGAAGCTGATGTCGGGGGAGGTTAGAATAGAAATTCCAATGAGTAAAAAGAAGGTTTCTTAAATGGATCATAATTTCGAACATGAGATAAAAGTGGCAATTGATGGTCTAAAGG
>JAHIFK010000028.1 GCA_018900975.1 Methanobacteriota archaeon | reverse complement strand
GTTGATGGTAACTTTAACGGTACAAGAGAAAATGCGACATCGACCATCAATACCAGCAACCTCAATTCAGGAAACTATAATATTGAAGTAAGGGGTATGGCAGGAGGACCAGAACAGAATCCGTTGATAAGATATTACCCGATCAACGGTGATATCTCAACAACGAAGAATACGACCTTGACCATTGAGTCTCAAAATGGGTTTATTAATGGAAGAATAACAAATAGAAGCGGAGGTTCCATTCCAGGAGCGATCGTATCAATACTATCAATACCTGGAAAGAGGACGACTTCAGCTGTTGATGGTACATATTTATTAAGTGTACCGCCAGGCGCATACAATGTAACTGCAAGCAATCAACCCACACACACCGACAACACAACATACGATGTTCCAGTAACGGCATTAAACATAACATATGCTAACATAACACTGGATACTAAACTCACGGGAACGATCATCGGTGTGGTAACGAATGTTTGAGACTGTCTGAATAGAAATATAAATTAAAAAGAGCGGAAACATTATTCCGCTCTTCTGGATATTTTTATTATGATGGCAAATAGCCATCATTTCAATTAATGCACAGCAATCGGAGGTTAAAATGCCTAAGAAAGTTATGTTAATAACACCTCCATATCACTGCGGGAAGTATACACTCAAATTTCTGCTGGATGAGATCCTTCAAAATATCTCAATCCGATCTTTTTGTTACATAAAATTTATACCTTTTAAAAACATGACAACAAGATATAAAAAGATAATCGATATCAATGGATAAATTGAACGACAACTATCACGATCTTCAGACCCAGTATTTCTCATTGGGCGATATATTGGCGATTGGGCTAATGATAGCCACAGGTTTATATTTCATAATTACGTCAGCTTTGAAAATAGCAGATTTGTTTTTTGTGAACATGAATTACTTTGACCTGTTATTAAATATAATGGGTGCAGCGGCAGGTTATGGTCTCATTTATGGCGCCTACAGGTTCGTGACAAAGTCGAATTTTCTAAAAGCAATTGCAGATGGTCTATTCGTTGAAGCACTTTATGATAGGTTGGAACCATTACTCTCAGATATTTCAGAGACAAGGGCAAGTTATGATATACTCAGCGAGAGGATCGATAATCTAAATTTTAATGTGAATGATATCAGGAAAAGCATAGAGGCTGGAAAGAGTCAAAAAGAAAATGAGCTCATCCCTCTTCAATATGCTTTCAGGAATATTAATCATCAATTTCATTATATCATGTTAACCACGGTCACTATGACATTGTATCTTTTCATGATCTATAATCCAAGCGGAATAATACCCTATTTGAGCCCGACGGTATTCGTTCTATGGTGGGCGGTCATCACTTCCCACAGCAATTTATGGGAAGAAACCAAAGCCTGGTATTGGGTTGCCGTCCCGATTCTCATAATTCCAATGTTCAGCATATTATACACAGCTTTGACTACTGCAAATACAATGCTTTTCGTTATGTATATTGGTCTCTCGTTGTATGTACTTTCATATTATACGTGGTGTGAACGTACAACAAGAGGAATTCTTCCTTTTGGTATTGGAGAACGGATACAAAATCTCAAAAATATGCTAAGATCAGAAGTTAAAGAGGAAAAAAAGGAACCTGAAAAGAACCCCATCATTTTTTATCCATACCAGATAGGACTAATTTTGATAATGCTTTCAATTATTGTATTTGCATTATCTGCGATTGGTTATTTAATTCAGGCAAAAATATTGCAGTTTTCATTGCAGACATTAGGGCTTGACATTACCTGGCAGCCCAGTTATTCCTATGGCCTTGTAGGATTAGGAACTCTACTTTTAATTACAGGCTATTTCTTTGTTGTAAAGTTCAGGAGACGTGAATGATAAAGGTTCAGTTATTTGCGGGTCTTTTTTTCTTATTAATAATAATTATGCCTCTTGCCGGGGCTATTATCGAAGAGGATTGGGATAATTACATACGCATCGATGAAGACAGGAGAGATAAAGCAGGACAGGATATAACCCTTAGCTGGCTAAGAAAAAGCCATTCCAATCCTGATGAGAATTACACTGTGACTGTAAAAGATTTCGATTCCCAGGGGTCTGTTGTTATGGTTGTTAATTATAAAGGAAGGAATGAGACTATGATCTTATCAGGTATATGGAATGAGAACCGGACAAAAATTATTCTGCCTGAGCCCATTGAAGCTTTCGACAAAACCATGATAATAACCACTCTTAAAATAGTCCCCCCGCCTGGTATTTTCACATGTTGTCCCGAAATCCAGATAATGATCAATTTATTAAGACCGGAACTTTTCCTTGAATTTAACGAGGATACAGAAACAACCAGCGATTACAGTCTTATAAACCCATATGCCAGTTGGAACATATCATTTGATCGCGATAATCCTTACAAAAGTCCGTTTGATAGCTCCATGGAGACCGAGTCAAATACTACAACGGAAAAACATAATGCATACAGGATAAATGATGAGATACCAATGGAAATATCAGTAACCAATTACGGAGATGCTGAGGCCCAGAGCCCGGTCCTTTATATTGATACCGATGGACTACTTTTCGAATTTGGAAAACCCAACTACCAGCTTTCAACCCTTATGGGGAAAGACCAGACTGGTTTTATAGGACAGTCGAACCAGACCATAAAGCTTAAACTAAAATTTCCCATACATCCTGAAAAACTTACCTATACAGTTCATGCATATGTAAAAGGAGTAAAAAATAATGATATTTATTATCACGATGATATAAAAAATATCACTCTCTTACCGTCGATCGGTCTTCAAAAATCAGTTACAAAAGAAAGTTCTTTGATTGACAGAAAAGATATAGAAAGTATTTATCCTTCCATCGATCCGGATGAAATCTCCCGCTGGCTGCAAAGCAGGTATATTTTTGTGACTCTTGGCGTTACGAATTATCAGAACTATGAAATTAAGAAAGTAAATCTCTACGATACTCTCCACAAACAATTTTTAACTGAGAATAACTCATTGAATTGGACATTTGATCTAAAAACGGGTGAGACAAAAGAATTCACTTATCGAATTTGGACTGATCGTCCAGGGAAATTTTCCATTCCGTCAGCGTTTTTAACTTATTCTGATTTGAATATGACATGGAATCTTATTTCCAATAATCCTTCCACGGAAGTGCATGGTCCATGTATACAAATATTCAAAAAATCGGATAAACCTGTAATAACAAAAGGGAATAATACTAATATAACAATTACCCTGAGAAATAGTGGGGACATGCCTTCGAAGGTTACTGTAAACGATTCTCTCCCGGAAAATGCTACTTTACTTGAAGGGCGATTGCATTATGAAGGTAACATTCTTCCTAAGGAGTCAGCTTTATTTTCATATATGATCTCGATAGATTATGAGGGCCAGGTGGAGCTTCCGAATCCGATTCTTTATGTTAATGGTAAAGAAAGCCCTGTTTGTGGAGAGCTTTTAAAGAGCATGATTATCGTACAAAAGTATATTGCTCCCAGACCTGTAAAAACAGTATTTGTTCCGAAAGAAACTCCTGTTGAAATTCAGAAGCCAGTTGAGACTATGAAAAATCTATTGGTTGAGTACAGATGGCTTGAAGGAGTTATCCCGGTGTTTATGCTTCTCCTTGCTGTAATTGTCTTATTCGTGCTGTACAGGAAAAATATATGAAGATTGATAGAAACATATTATTATTATTGATATTTGTCACAGCTACCTTTCTTTTATTATTATTTATTATTAACCAGGAAGCAAAAACTATCGAATATGTGCCGAAAACCTATGTGAAAGAAACCCCAGGAATAATAGATCAATCTATATATCAATCAACAGGCAATTTTACTATCATTGTATCCAAGGATGTCTGCGAAGGATGCCATATGTCGGGTAAACCATATATTCCCCAGGCATCGACAGTAGAACCTCATCAAAACGGTGGGATGTTCTGTTTTTCATGTCATGTTGTATCTCATGAAAACCATCCGATGAATGATAATGTCACCTGCGAGAAATGTCATGCGACCGGTCCTACAAAACCAGTCTTTGTTAATGGATATATTTCCTGCAACGATTGCCATAATTATCCTGATCCGTTGCAGCCAGGTAAAGGGAATATCATTACCATCCACAGGCCAAGAGGAATTTCCTGTAATACCTGTCATACAGACAACTGCATAAAATGCCATTCAGAGATAGGTACAAGCGAAAGATGGGTTAAACGATTTAACCATTTAAGGGTGGTTGCAGGAATACATTAAAGATATAAACGATTCAAATATTTAGTATCTCTTAAGATTATCCAGATCAGTCTGAAGTGCCGTTATATCCTTTAAAAGTACATCCCCGGATGCATTGTTTTCAACATCAATCCTGAGCCTGTCCAACTTTGCCTGCATTTTGCCGATTATGTCGATGTGCCGGTTCAATATTTCATTTGCATAACTGTTGTTTACACTCATCATATCATATTTTTGCTGATAATCGAAAAGCTGTTGCTGGACCCTTGCAAGTTCTGTGCTGACGGTTTCCAATTCTTTAGTTTTTGTTTCCAGTTTTAAGATCAAAAGTTTTTCTCTTTCAAGGGATACATTCAATTCGTTAATATTTGTATAAAGTGATTTTTGTTTTGTGCTTAAGTTCTTATAAGTTTCGTTATATTGCTCGAAGGTTTGTTCATAAGTCTCTATAATGTTATTATATCTTAACTGGTATAAAATAGTGGTTGCACCCAGTGCAACCAATAATATCACAATAATATAAATTAATTTTATATTGACGTCTCGTTCCATTAATATTATTAACAAATGAGCATCAAGTATAAAAGTACTGTCTATGGAAACCGTTATTGTTATTGGAATATCTCAGTGAATTTGATTTTCAACCGGTATGATACTCCCCCATGGACTGTATCGTTATCTTCCCGTTCTTCATCGCCTCGATAGCATCAGCCGCAGCCAGCGCAGCCTGGATCGTTGTAATATATGGCACGCCAAAATCCACAGCCGCCCGTCGTATCTGGAAACCATCCTTCACTGTCTGCTTGCTCGTTGGAGTATTGATTATCAGGTCAACTTCCTTCTTATGTATCATGTCAACGACATTCGGCCCTCCCTCGCTCACCTTGTTTATGACATCCATTTGTATCCCATTCTGCGACAGGAATTTCGCAGTGCTGCGCGTGCCTATCAGGTGCAGCCCTGCCGCTTCCATCTTTTTAGCCACTCTCAGGATACTATGTTTATCCTCATCGCGTATTGACATGAACACAGTCCCGGAAAGCGGCAGGATGTTATCAGCAGCCCATTCCGCTTTGAAGAACGCCCGGCCGAAATCGTAATCTATGCCCATTACCTCACCTGTGCTTTTCATTTCAGGACCAAGCAGTGGATCTGCCCCGGGGAGTTTATCAAACGGTAGCAGGACTTCCTTCACAGAAACATGTTTCGTGACAGGATCACCCTTGAACCCCAATTCCTTCAGCTTATGACCTGCCATTACCCGCGCTGCAATTTTAGCAAGCGGCAGCCCTACAGCCTTGCTCACGAACGGGATGGTGCGGCTTGACCTTGGGTTAGCCTCAAGCACATACACAACTCCGTTCTTTGTAGCCATCTGGATATTAACTAATCCTACAACGCCAAGGGAAAGCGCAATCTTCCTGACATAATCGCGAACAATAGCAATTATCTCAGGCTTCAGTGACTGGGGAGGGATGACACAGGCTGAGTCGCCCGAATGAATGCCAGCCTCTTCTATATGCTCCATTATCGCCCCGATAAGCACGTCCTTGCCATCGCAAACGGCATCTACATCTATTTCAACGGCATTATCAAGAAAATCATCAATAAGTACAGGGTGATCGTTGGATACCCTGACAGCCTCTTTCAGGTAACGGTCAAGATCCTTATCATCATATACTATCTCCATCGCCCGCCCCCCGAGAACGTATGATGGACGGACAAGCACAGGGTATCCGATCCTTTTTGCTTCGTCGAATGCTTCGCTGTAATTGGTGGCGCATCCTGCCTCAGGCTGGAAGATGCCTTGCTGTTTCATCATTGCATTGAAGCGACCCCTGTCTTCCGCAATATCCATGTTATCAGGCGTGGTGCCCAGGATTATCGTGTTCAGGTCAGTCCTGCGGTCAAGTTCTTTCTTAAGCGGAAGGGCTAGGTTCACAGAGGTCTGCCCCCCGAACTGCACCATCACGCCGTATGGGCGCTCCCTGTCTATCACGTTCATTACATCTTCAAGCGTGAGGGGCTCAAAGAACAGCTTGTCAGAAGTATCGTAATCTGTGGATACTGTTTCAGGATTGTTGTTTATTATATGGGTCTCAATGCCCTCCTCACGAAGCGCAGTGACCGCGTGAACTGTGCAGTAGTCGAACTCGATGCCCTGCCCGATGCGGATAGGGCCTGAACCGATGATGAGTACCTTCTTCCTGTTCGTGGGTGCATCCTCGCACTGGTCTTCATAAGTCGAATAATAGTACGGCGTTGCAGCAGCGAACTCGGCTGCGCAGGTATCTACCATTTTGTAGGTGGGAATTATGCCATTGACTCTTCGCATGTCGTTAATTTCTTCACGCGTCCTGCCGCAAAGACTGGCGATTTTCTCATCGCTCAATCCCATGCGCTTTGCTTTTCGAAGAGTGTCAATCGAGAGGTTATTCTTTACAGCATCCTCGATGTCGATTATGTTCTGTATCTTCCTGATAAAGAATGGGTCGATATTTGTCATCCTGCATATTTCATCACTTGCCATGCCGTTTCGAAGCGCCTGGTAGATGACGAAAAGCCGCTCGTGTGTAGGACGGCGCAAAATATCCAGTATTTCCTCTTTGCTCCACTCTTTGAACCCGAAGAACATATCAACTTCAAGTGAACGAACCGCTTTCTGGAGCGCCTCTTCGATCGTTCGCCCGAAAGCCATCACTTCGCCGGTGCTTTTCATGGCCGTCGTGAGATGCATATCCGCAGTTACGAATTTATCAAAAGGCCAGCGCGGTATCTTGACGACAGTATAATCGATTGTGGGTTCAAATGATGCAGGGGTCTTTTTCGTGATGTCGTTAGTTATTTCATCAAGCGTCATGCCGATAGCTATTTTGGCAGTGACGCGCGCTATCGGGTAACCAGTGGCTTTTGAAGCAAGGGCTGATGAGCGCGATACACGCGGGTTGACTTCAACTATCCTGACCTCATCTTCGCGCACTGCGAACTGGATATTGCATCCTCCTTCGATGCCCAGCGCCCTGATAATTTTAATAGATGTGCTGCG
>JAHIFK010000293.1 GCA_018900975.1 Methanobacteriota archaeon | reverse complement strand
TAAATAATATCCCTCATAATGTGCTTGTCATTGCAGAGGCTGTGGACGGGCCGGATAAACTGCCGTATCTCTTAGAGACCATAAAATCACTGGAAATAGATGATATGGATAAGTTCAGGTATGTACTGTTAAGGGTCCAGGTAGATTCGGAACTCAATACGAACGAGGACATACAGAAGTACCATAAGCGCCTGTATGTGTCACAGGTAATTGAAAAATTGCTGTACGGCGAGCTGTTCTTTGAAGCTGGAAAAGATGAAGATGAGGATGATGAGTAACGACGTGAAATAAAAGCTCATATCTTATATACCATAAACAACATTTGAAAGCCGGACGGATTATGTACGCTGACAGGATCAATTCACTACCACCTTATTTATTTGCGACCATCGATAGAGCCAGGCAGGATGCCATCAAAAAAGGCGTTGATGTAATAAACCTCAGCATAGGCGACCCGGACATGCCAACCCCCCCGCATATTGTGGAGGCGATGAGAAGGTCAGTCGGAGACCCGGCAAGGCACCGCTACCCATCGTATGAAGGAATGCTTTCTTTCAGGACTGCCGCAGCAAAATGGTATAAAAAGACGATGAAAATTGACATTGACCCTGAGAGCGAGGTACTGACACTCATTGGTTCTAAAGAGGGGATCGCTCATATACCGCTTGCGTTCCTGAACCCTGGGGATGTCTCGCTTGTCCCCGACCCCGGATACCCGGTCTACAACATCGGGTCTATTCTTGCAGACGGCAAACCGTTCAAGATGCCACTCTTAGCCGAAAACGATTTTCTTCCAGACCTTGATGCGATACCAAAAGATGTAGCCAATAAAGCAAAGATCATGTTCCTTAATTATCCGAATAACCCAACATCTGCGACAGCAACGACAAAATTTTTCGAGGAAGTTGTGGACTTTGCACATGAAAATGATATTCTTGTAATTCATGATAATGCGTATTCAGAGATGACATATGATGGTTATAAAGCCCCAAGTTTCCTCAGCACAAGCGGCGCCATGGATATTGGCATAGAGATGCATTCCCTGTCCAAGACATATAATATGACAGGATGGAGGCTGGGTTTTGCGGTCGGGAACAAGGACATACTCGCGGGTCTTGGAAAGGTCAAGACAAATGTGGACTCAGGTGCGTTCGAAGCTGTACAGGATGCAGGCATCGCGGCATTATCAGGTTCTCAGGATTGTGTACGGGATATGAACCTGATATATAAGGAGAGGCGAGATGCGCTTATTACAGGGTTAAACGAACTCGGAATGGATGTAAAACCGCCCAAAGCGACGTTCTACGTATGGGTGAAGGTAAAAGGGAAATCACTTGACTTCACAAAGATGCTTCTTGAAAAATCTGGAATCGTGGCAACACCCGGCGTGGGTTTTGGTGAATATGGGGAAGGATATATTCGATTTGCGCTCACGCAGTCAGTTGAAAGGATCAACGAGGCAGTGGGGAGAATGCGTAAACTGAGAATTGAATGATCATCCGTCAAATTTAACTTTAGAAAAGTCTATTTAGGATGAATTAAAATCATGAAATATTATGAATTTAAATAGAAACTCTTTTGAATACCTCGGTCATGGGAGTACTTGATGGAAATAGAACAGCTTTTAGCAGAGCGCGCAGAAATGGTGGATGCAGAACTTCCAGCCTTGCTTAGCAGTATCAAACCTCCGGAACTTGCAGCTGCGGTCGCTTATGCGATAGCTTCAAAAGGAAAACGCATCCGTTCAGCGCTTGTCACACTTTCAAGCGAAGCGGTTGGAGGAACAGCGCGCCAAGCAAGCTTTGCAGCCGCGTCCATCGAATTGATACATTCATCATCCCTTGTCCTGGACGATGTGATCGATAAATCCGAAAAAAGGCGGGGCGGCGATACAGTACATATAAAGTGGGGCACAGACATGGCTCTACTGACCGTACAGGTCCTGGCGGCTCTTTCACTCAAACTTGCTTCACGCGACCCGAGGCTTATACGTGCAATAGCAGATTCGTTTCTTTATATGGGAGAAGGAGAAGCCATGGAACTTGTTGACTATGTCAGGGATAAGAATACCTATATTGACCTTGCATTCAGGAAAACCGGTTCACTTTTTGGCTCTGCCGCAGAGGTTGGTTCTTTAGTGGGCGGAGGCGACGATAAAGAGACTGGATCACTTCTTGGATTTGGGAACCATATTGGTATAGCCTTCCAGATACGGGATGATATCCTGGACTGTATTTCCAGTGAACACGACCTGGGAAAACCGGTTAAAAAAGATCTTTTTATGGGAAGACCGTCGATCGTGGTCATCGATGCCCTGAATTCAGGGATATCGCTTGAACAGATGATGAAATGCAACAACGGGCAGCTCATGCACCTTGTTGCGGATTCGATCGATCATGCAGAAGAAACGGCGCAAGAAGAGCTTGTACTTGCTATGGCTCATATTGAAAAACTTGATGACAGCCCTGCAAAAAATAAACTCATCACGCTTGGTGAGTATATCCTGAGCCGAAGCAAATAAAATGGCTTTGAAAAACAAATCCTCAAAATTTCCTGGTAACACTTATGGAATACGACATTACCGGTTCTTTTTATAATCACCTTACTGAAGGATGCCGCCTCTGCTATAAGGGAGCAAAGATGGTACTTTTCGTTACAGGCATGTGCGGTAAGAAATGTTTTTACTGTCCGGTCTCAGAGGAAAGACGTGAAAAGGACGTAATATTTGCCAATGAGAGGCGGGTTGAGAAGGACGAAGACATAATTGAAGAAGCGCTTTCGATGGAGGCGCTGGGTACGGGCATAACTGGCGGTGAGCCGCTTTTAAGGCTTGACAGGGTTGTGCATTACATACGTCTTCTCAAGAACAGGTTCGGGTCTTCACATCATATTCACTTATATACTGCTCTTGTCCCCAATATGGCAGCGCTTGAATCGCTAAGAAAAGCTGGTCTTGATGAGATCAGGTTTCATCCGCCGCATAATATGTGGAAAGACATAAACCACTCAATTTACGGATCTCCTATCAGATGGGCCCATAAGCTCGGTATCTCTGCCGGGATCGAGATACCATCAATTGCATCAGATTTTTCCGGCATTTTATCACTGCTTGATGAAGTCGATGGTTTCTTGAACCTGAACGAACTTGAATTTTCAGAAACGAATATGGAGGGGATGAAGAAGCAGGGGTATGAAGTCGCAAGCGATGAATCTTGCGAAGCAAAGGGCAGCAGAGAAGTCGCTGAGGCTTTGAACGGAAAGAAAGTACATTTCTGCTCATCGCGGTTCAAGGATGCTGTCCAGCTAAGGGAAAGGTATAAACGAATAGCGAATAAAAACGCTCGTGGGTTTGATGAAATAACAGAGGATGGAACGATAATTTACGGTGTGATCGAAGGATGCAGTCCTGACATCATGAAAGAAGCCGGGGTGATGGAGGATAATACATATGTCGTCACAGACGTTTCAATTGAAACTGAATCGTCGCTCGTTCGCGCCCTGGCTGAAGAGATAAAAAAAAGGGGGGGAAGTGCATGTATTATTGAGCGTTACCCCATGAAGAACGGAATGGTAGTTGAAAGAACGCCTTTATGAGAAAAGCAAAAGTATAAACTCTTAAGATTTAATATTGAAAAAACGGTGGTCTGACTGAACCCTGAAGGAAACGAAAAATTAAAGACACGGGTAACGAAGTACTTAATGAGGGATGAAACCGGCATAAGAAGGTCGGTTTTAAAATTGTTCCTCACAAGTAAACCCTATACCACGCAGGAGGTCTTTGATGCCCTTACACTGGAGGGATTTGGCGTTAATTACAGGGGGGTTTCAGCCATGGTCGGTCTTATGAATACAAGGCTTGGAATTCTGAGGATCGACGTAAAGGGAGACCATAATGTCTATTCTATGAAACTTGAGTATAAGAACTCTGTAAAACAGGTAATGGATAATTATTAAAATTCAAGTTCGCAGCCAGCGCCCTGACCGATACCCTCATCCACTCTTACATGTATCTTTCTGATATTATTAACTCCCCGTAACGCTTTTGCGATCCCTGCTGAGAAATATTTGCACAGGTCTTCTGCGCTCACCGAGGCTGTAGGGAGGAACACAACATCCTCTGAAGGCAGTACATATCGTTTATTACTTTCGATAATCTCTACTGAAATGTCTTTATCTTTCCCTATCCGAAGGCGCGGGTCTTTTTCTGCTATCAGCACCCTGTGGTCGAGCCTGTCACAGAGTTCATTTACTATCCCTTTTATTCTCTCAAAATCGATGATGAAATCCCCGACCTGTTCCCCTTCTATCCGCACGCTGATAGCATATGTATGACCGTGCAGGCAGCCGCATTTGGGGTGGTTAGGGATGAAATGGCAGGCTGAGAAACGCAGTTTTGCCATCCAGCCGTCTATTTCAATGAACATGAGACTGGCTTAATAACTCTTGAAGAGATAATCCTTTGGTCGATATGAACTAAAACGTCTCTTTTTTCGACTACATAATGTGAGTTTTGTAAAATTTTTTAGACCGTGACTTTATTGCCTAGTAATTACATAGTAAGTATCATGGTAAATAACATCGAAAAATTCCTCCATGATCTTAAAATCAGTGGCACTGCAGAGAAAACTCTAAAGGATTATAGTAGATTTTTAAAGAATATCGATAAGGTCAAGTCGCTCGAAAAGTGGGATAAGACCGATGTGAATAGATACATTATGGATCAGCAGAACGGATGTTTAATCGGAACAGTTGAAATTTCAAAAGTCAAGATAAAGCGGTTTTTTACATGGGCTGGTAAATCTGAACTCGTAAGCCATCTTAATATTAAAATACCTGCAGAAAACCCGGGCACGTCATATTCTGCTGGTTGAATATATTAATATTTCAGTCAGGCATATCTAAAATTATATTGTGTCTCGGATAACTACCAATACGAATAAACACGAATCGAAACAAATACTTAAAATAACCACATATATTTTATATCCTGCCATATCATCAATCATTATATGGAAAACCCTGCATCCCTCTTTACAGGCCGCAGCGATGCCCTGTGCATCATTTGCAGGGGAGCAAAATTATTATGCGGCAAACAGAGATGTCCTGTTCTTGTCAAGTTCTATTCCCACGCAAGGGTCAAACCTCTCACAGACAGCCTGAACATCGACGGCTCATCCCCACCCGGTGTGTTCGTGGGAAGGATCGGGTATCCATACGTGTCAGTTGGTCCCCTCATTCCGCCATTGCACGGCGATACCACCCTTCTTGACACACCTGAGATGTGGCTTGGGAAGAGCATCGACGATATAGTGGATTTTCGTTCGCAACTTGTGCGGGGCAAGCATCTTGTTCATATTCGTGACCTTGAAAGCAACCGCATAATAGAAGCCACACGCGAAATGGCGCTTTGCTCATCACCCATTGACGTGGAAGCCGAGTTCCTTAAAAAACCAAGCGCCAGGCTTGTGCTGGATGATGAAGTGCAGCCATTCGGTCCCACAGCGCCGCTTAAGAGTATAGATGTGGGGAATACGAAGTTTGACCAGAGGATGGAAAAGGCTTACAACGATACCGATCTTCTGTCAAAGGATGCAGTTCTGGGGCTTTATAAGAACGGCACACTTATCTCAAGAATCCAGAAGGCTTTTTCTGTAGGATCATTCGGGGAAGGCAAGGCGAGAAGGTTCGTTCCTACGCGATGGAGCATCACTGCTGTAGACAGCATGATAGGCGCGAACCTGATGGAGAAGATGAAGGATTTCCCGCTCATAAATGAATATCTTGTCTTTGAGTCATGGCAGCTTGATAACAGGTTCGTGGTGTTAATGATGCCAAAAGCATGGAGCTACGAACTCATTGAGGCATGGTATCCCAATACTGTTTGGAACCCGTTCGGGAAGGACGTGGCGATAATGTCGTCATCTGAAGGTTATGATGGGAGGACAACTTACGCAGAGATAGGCGGCTGCTACTATGCTGCGAGGCTTGCGGTGAACGAGTATCTTGTTAAAGAGAAGCGTCAGGCGCGTGTGGTGATATTGAGGGAGGCGCATCCCGGCTATATAATGCCTGTGGGGGTGTGGAACGTGAGGGAGAACGTGAGGGCTGCGCTCAAGACTGCGCCCAGGAAATGCGCTTCTTTGAATGAGGCTTTTGATTATATTTCTACCAGACTTGTAATTCCAAAGCCGAGATGGATAAAAGAAAGCACGGTGCTGAAGGAGACCCTGTTCCAGCGCGGGCTTGAGGATTTTTCTTGAATTTTAGACTTCAATTCATAAATCCATATGCCCCAGCACATGATGGTAATGCTCAGGCGGCATGAGAGAATAGAACGCCCTTTCCACGACCTCGCTTAATGAGGGATGTATATGCATTCCTTGAGTTATTGGATCAGCCTTTTCCTCAGGAACGTACATGAGATTTATTATTTCCTGAATGAGTATTGAAGCATATGGACCGATAATATGTGCGCCAAGGATCCTGTCTGTGCTTTTTTCTATGATCACTTTCACAAAACAATCCCTCAGATCCATCGCCTTCCCTTTAGCAGTGTCTTCGAACTTCTTAAAACCTATAAGCACTTCTTCTTCTCCATACTTTTCTATGGCTTCTTTTTCCTTCAATCCCACACTGGCTATTTCAGGGTATGAAAAGACAGCGTTCGGTACTGCGTGGTAAGACACCTTGAAATTTTCCTTCAAGACCGCATTATAAAAAACCACCGTAGATTCGTAGTTTCCAACATGCTTGAAAAGATATTTGCCGTTGGCATCTCCGAATGCCCAGATATCCTTTTGTGAAGTCTCGAGATAGTCATTAACTTCGATCCATCCATGGCTATCGGTCTTTATGCCTCCCCTCTCTGGATGCAGAATATCGGTATTTGGTCCTCTTCCGGTTGCGACAAGTATTTCCTCTGCGGTCACAACGACTTCTTTGCCTGTGCCTCTTTCCTTTGCTGTGATCACTTTCTTTCCATCCCTGTCCCTTGCCACTTCAAGTACTTCCAGAGAGGTCAGGATATTCATGTTCTGTGACATAACTCTTTTTGCAAGCACAGAAACTTCAGGTTCCTCATCTGGAATGAACATGGGATTTCTTCCGATGATGGTCACACTGGAACCCATGGCTGAAAAGAAATGCCCGTACTCAGCAGCGATGTAACCGCCCCCTATGATGGCTATGCTTTCCGGAAGCTCTGTCAGTTTCAATATTGTATCGCTTGTCAGATAACCCGTCTCTTTCAGCCCTTTTATATCAGGTATAAGCGGCTTTGAACCACAGCAGAGGAAAAATATTTTTCCTTTGATCGTCTCATTACCGACCTTCATCGTATATGGGGAAACAAATTCCGCGACATCATTATAATAGTCAAAATCAGGATTGTTTGAGAGCCCTTTTCGTATCATGCTGATATCCTGGGAGATCTTCGTATCCATCCTTTTCATTATACTTTTGAAATCAATGTTCCTTATTTGAACATCTATCCCGAACTTCCCCGCTGTCTCAATTGTTCGCAAAAGTTCTGCAGGATAGAGGAGAAGTTTGGAAGGAATGCATCCTCTTGTGAGGCATATCCCACCCGGATCATCTTTATCGATAACTGCGATCTTAAAGTCAGGAAATCTCTCTTTAATTGAGGAAACATAGTTCATTCCTGAGCCGGTGCCTATCACTATCAGATCATATTCTTTCATTCAATTACTCCCTTCGATTATGGATAGTAACTGTTCACATATATGCTTTTTCTACTGAATGCTTTTATTAACTTTCACTATTATAGTTCAGAATTGAATGTTTTGACCTTATCTTTGCGTAATATGATAAAAGAAATAAAAGTTAAAACCGCCCTGTCCCCTTCGCAGCTTCCGGGTCTGGATCATGCCCTCAATCCGTACAGGGGCTGCGCTCACGCCTGCGTTTATTGTTATGCGCCCTCTGTCATCCACTGGGATAAAGGAAAGTGGGGCGAGCTTGTGGAGGTAAAAATAAATCTTCCGCGCATCCTGTCAAAAGAACTGAGAACAAAGAAAAAAGGCGTCGTGGGGCTCGGAACTGTTACAGACCCGTACCAGCCTGCGGAGAAAAAATATGAGCTAACCCGGCGGTGTCTTGAGCTGCTGCTTATGCACGATCTCCCTGTGTGCATCCAGACGAAATCTTCGCTTGTGCTTCGCGATGTTGACCTGCTGAAGGAGTTCTCAGATATCGAAGTGGGCATAACGCTCATCACGCTTGATGACAGGGTGAGGGGGAAAATGGAACCCGGCGCCTCAAGTGTTGATGAGCGGCTGCGCGCGCTTGCCGTGCTTCGGGAGAACGGGATCAAAACATGGGTCTTCCTGGGCCCCATGATGCCGCATATCACGGATGTCAATGCGCTGCTGGATGCTGTCGCAAGGGTTATGCCCGATTACGTGCTTGTGGACAGGCTCAGGTTGAAGGAAGGTGTGTGGGAAAATGTCAGGGGATTTATTCATGAGTTCAGGCCTGAACTGGTTAATGAGTCTGAGAAGATCTTTCAGGGTGGTGGGGAGTATTATGGAGATTTTTTTGAGAGCATTATTAAAAAATGTAGAAGTGTAGGGTTGAGATGCGAGATCAACAGGCTGGGGGATTAAGATTTTTATTGTTTTTTCTTCCCAAGCCAGTCCTCTATCACATCTTCCAGCTTAATATCCACTTCCTCGATCCTGTATCTTGTTCTAACAACAGGTTTGTTGAGGTGAAGCAGACCGCCCAGGTCGATTGGCGTACCCGCGATAACAGAATCGCAATCTGCAGCGTTAATGGTTTCCTCCAGTTCTTTCATCTGGGTAGATGTGTAGCCCATGGCGGGAAGCACGGCGCCAAGGTGATCGAAATTCTCATAGACCTTCAAAATAGAACCAACAGCATGGGGGCGTGGGTCGACAATTTCTTTTGCCCCGAATTTCCTGGCTGCAATGACGCCGGCGCCGAAAGCCATTCCGCCGTGGGTGAGCGTCGGCCCGTCCTCGACAGCAAGGACGCGCTTTCCTTTTATTAGTTCAGGTCTGTCTACAGTTATCACAGATTTGGCTTTCAGGATCATTGCTTTATTATTAACTGACCTGACGTTCTTAATAACCAGTTCCACATCCTCCGTTCTGGCAGAGTCCACTTTGTTCACTACAACCACATCAGCAAGGCGCACGTTCACATTACCAGGGTAATAGGTCATTTCATGACCTGCCCTGTGGGGATCTGCAATAACGATATGCAGGTCCGGCTTATAGAACGGGATATCGTTGTTCCCACCGTCCCAGATTATAATATCTGCTTCCTTTTCTGCGCTATCAAGGATCTTTTTAAAATCAACGCCGCTGTATACCACACTCCCGCAGCAGATGTAGGGTTCGTATTCCTCTCGTTCTTCGATGGTGCATTCGTGTTTTATGCAGTCTTCCATCACAGCAAAGCGCTGGCATTGTTGTTTTCGCAGGTCGCCGTAGGGCATGGGATGGCGCACCACTACAACCCTGAACCCTTTTCCTTTCAATATGTCAAGCAGTTTCTGCGATGTGGGGCTCTTACCTGCGCCAGTTCTCACGGCACAGACAGAGATCACGGGCTTTTTTGACCGCAGCATTGTACTTTGCGTCCCCATAAGCCTGAAGTCTGCGCCTGCTGCAAGAACAAGCGAGGCTTTCTGCATCACGGTTTCATGTGAGAGGTCTGAGTATGCAAGGATCACCTGTTCTATCTGATTTTCTTTTATCAACCTGACGAGTTCTTCTTCATGATATACCGGGATGCCTTTTTCATAAAGACTTCCTGCCAGTTCCTCAGGGTAAGCTCGCCCTGCGATGCCCGGTATCTGAGCGGCAGTGAAAGCAACGACCTCGTAATCCTTGTTGTCCCTGAAAAACACGTTGAAATTATGAAAATCACGTCCTGCTGCACCCATTATTATTACTTTTGTTCTCATAGACAAGCCTCGCTGCTTATTTGATTATTCCGTGTTCACTTAATTGTATTGTTTGCATAATTTTTATATACTATATTGGAGAATTAATAATTATATATATAGTCTGATACAGAAATGACTATATTCGTGAAATATAATGACTCCATATAATCTAATCAAAATGATGACTTTCATCCTGATGGGAATATTGTTATCATCAATAATGACAGCAACAGCTATAGAGGTCACAGGCGCCAGTACAGAAACGAATACTGTGACCGGAGGAAGTACTGTAACATATACTTCTCCATCCGGCGGAGGCGGCGGGGGCGGAGGAGGTGGGCTCTCAGGTGAAAACTTCACCAACATCGAAGTAAATGAAAAATACGATCTGTATATCTATAAAGATAAGGTCACTTCATACAGGTTCACCAGCAGAGGCAATCCTGTGGTGTTCGTCAATATTACAGGCAACACCAGTCCAGGAGAGATCAGGACATCGGTGCAAGTGTTAAAGGACACGTCCACACTCGTAAAAGAACATGCCTCTGGCATAGTTTATAGGAATGCCAACATCTGGGTCGGAACATCAGGTTTTGCAGTTTCGAAGAATATAAAGGAAGCCGTAATAAGGTTCAGGGTAGAAAACACTTGGATAAGCAGCAACGGATTATCCCAGGGCGATATAAGCATGTTCAAATGGGATGGAAGCAAGTGGATCAAGCTTGAGACAATAGTTGATGGAAAGGATAGTGTTTATTCTTATTTCGAGGCAAAAACCGATTCTTTCTCGAGTTTTGCGATAGTCGGGCTTAAAGGTAATGATGCTGCTTCAACATTTGCGGCTGGCGTAACTGATAGAGCCGGACCTGCTCAGGCTGCTGAATCACCACAGGCAGAAAGATCCCCGGGTTTTGATGTTGCCCTTATGATAACTGCCATATATGCTGTTTATCAGTCAGGTCGCAGGAAATGATGAAAATTCAGTTCCACTTCACTGTGTCATCCAGGGCGCAGGGGTAGCAGATACCTATGACTTGTAGTCCGGGGAGGAAAGCGTACTCCGCCTTAAATCAACGAAAACTACATTATAATTGAGCGATATACTCAATATAATAAAATATGAAACAAACTCTAATGGTTAAACTTGATACCTCCGAAGACCAGCACAAATCTCTTCTTGAAACTATGTACAAGTTCAACGAAGCATGTAATGATATTGCTGAAACTGCTTTTTCTATAAAAAGTGCAAACAAGGCAAAGATTCAGCAACTTGTTTATCGAGATGTAAGAAATAAGTTTGGTCTCTCAGCCCAATTGGCTATCCGTGCGATCGCAAAGACGGCTGAGGCATACAAAAGAGACAAAACCATTAAACCAAAGTTCAAACCGACTGGAGCAATAGTCTATGACCAACGAATTCTTAGCTGGAAGGGGCTTGAATCAGTATCTATTCTATCTTTAAATGGAAGACTTAAAGTTCTCATTAGAATAGGTGAATACCAATCTGGAAGAATGGAACGACTTTTAGTGGTAAGCAAATAGAAGAGACGAGAGAACGGTATGCAAAACTCCGAGGTAATCTCCAGAAAACAGGAACTAAATCTGCAAAAAGACACAAGACAAATGATTGCTCTTGAAGACCTCAAAGGCATTCGTAAGTCTGTAACGGTAAGAAAGGCTCAGAGAAGCCGCCATCATTCCTGGTCGTTCTGTCAGTTGAGAGTTTCATTGAGTATAAAGCTACTCTTTCAGGAGTTCCTGTAATACTCGTAAATCCGAGAGGAACATCTCATACCTGTCCTGAATGTGGACATAACGAAAAAGCTAACAGACCAAACAGAGATGCGTTCAAATGTGTTCAGTGTGGTTTCTCTGGCAACGCTGACCATATAGCAGCTATTAATATCGCTGCAAGGGCTGCTGTCAATCAGCCTATTATAGCATGTGGTGAAGTTAAAGCCATATTAGGAATTGAGACTGAGCATAGTTATAAACCTCTATCGGGAGCACTCAACATGGCTCCGATTTCTAATCGGAGGTAATTGACCAAAATGATTATGCTTGCCGTGAACAATACCCGTGCTGGCAATGAATAATAATATCAGCAAAATATCAGGACGGATCTGGAAATTCAAAGACAACATTGATACCGATGTCATCATTCCGGGAAAATACCTGCGCACCACGGACATGAGCGTATTCGCATCACACGTCATGGAGGGCATAGACCCACAATTCCCGCAGAAAGTGAAAAAAGGTGACATCATTGTGGCAGGAAAGAACTTTGGCTGCGGCTCATCCAGGGAACAGGCTCCTCTTGCCTTAAAGCATGCTGGTGTGGCGTGCATCGTGTCAGAGTCATTCGCCAGGATATTCTTCAGGAACGCAATAAACGTGGGTCTCCCCATCATCGAAGCTGCGGTAGAATGCCAGGAAGGCGACATAATAGAGATCGACCTTGAGAATGGTATCGTGAAAACCGGGGACAAATCATACACTGGTACGAAGCTCCCCGATTTCCTGCGCGGGATACTGGCAGACGGCGGGCTTGTGGAACATCACAAAAAGAAGGCGCAGCAATGATATTCCCGTCGGATTACAAGAGCTTGGGAATGACACGGACCGATCCTGTTGAACGGATAGGGTGCCCCATTTATTTTTCGACGGAATACCTTATTGCTGACCTGGAGTCGGGTTATTACATATATAAAGTGAAAAGCGAAGGTGAAGGGCTGTTGAGAAAAATGGTTTCACTGGAACTGATCGCTAAAGGTAACCAGATACAAAAGTTCGGTGAAAAACTGGATGCGCATGACAGGACAAGGCTTATCGAATCTTCCATCCCGCTGTGCAAAGGGACAGTGAATACAGTGATCTTTGAAGGCATGGACCGGCATATCACGTTCGTGCATGAGCCAAGTCTCTATGAAGTGATGGAGATAGAGATAATAGACATCATGCCTCCAGAGCCGCCATGGCTTTCTTCTGCGATTGACAGGCTTGTGAGCAGCGGCATACTGGGGGAATTGAACATCAGGTTCACAAAAAAGCTCATCGACCTTCGAAAGTTCGAAGGGGAAAATACGGTCTTCCCGTGCTATGCTTCAGAGCTTAAAGGAAAATACCTCGATACGGATATCGATATAGAGGACAACTCAGAACTTGTGGGATGCGATATATCAAAACAGATATTTGAGCTGCGGTTCCCAGGGCTCACGTATAAGCATATCAACATGTGCCCCCTGAAAGCTGAACTGTACATGCCTACAAAACCATTCATCACAAGGTGCTGCCAGAGCAGGAAATCGGGTATGGTGAACATAAACGGGGTAGACGGCGCGGTTGTTCACTGGGGGGCGTCTGAGTATGATATAGTGGATGCGATAAGGATGCTGGTGAGGGTTCTGACAGGGAACATGGAAACTAATAAAGCAGGTATGAAATGAAACTCGCAGTAGTACCCGGTGACGGCATAGGTAAAGAAGTCATACCTGTGGCGCTCGCAGTGCTCGATGCCTTTGGTCTTGACATTGAGAAAGTGCCCCTTGAGATCGGTTATGGAAAATGGGAGCGCACGGGAAGCGCGCTCACGGACGAGGACATGAGTGTCATAAAGGAGTGCGACTGCGTGTTGTTCGGAGCAATCACAACCCCGCCTGACCCCAATTATAAAAGCGTGCTGATGCGGCTTCGCAAGGAACTGGACCTGTATGCCAACATCCGCCCTTTTGCGCCCCTTGCGAACGTAAAATTGCCATGCAATAAAAAGGTATTTGATTTTGTCATCGTCAGGGAAAATACGGAAGGCATGTACTCTGGCATTGAGGAACTGCATGAAAATGTTGCTTATACTACAAGGGTCATATCCCGTAAAGGGAGCGAGAGGATAGCAGAAAACGCCTGCTCAATAGCAAAAAAAAGAAAAAAGCATATAACTGTGGTTCATAAAGCGAACGTACTTAAATCAGATTCGTTTTTCCGTGACATTTGCACAGGGGTTGCCAGGCGAAATGGGATCTCATACAATGAAATGCTCGTGGACGCCATGGCATACGACCTTGTCCTTAGACCTGAGAAATATGATGTTCTAGTTACCACAAATCTTTTCGGAGATATATTGAGCGACGTTGCTGCTGCCATCTCTGGTGGGCTTGGTCTATGCCCCAGCGCCAACATCGGCAATAGACATGCGCTCTTCGAGCCCATCCACGGCAGCGCCCCTGATATCGCTGGAAGAGGCATTGCAAACCCGATAGCATCCATCCTGAGCGTCAGGATGATGCTTCAATGGATGGGACTGGAAACAGAAGCGCAGGTTCTTGGAAATGCGGTTGATTCAGTCATTCAGAAAGGAATTGTATCGCCAGACATGGGCGGGTCATATTCCACGATTGAAGTAGGAAATGCGATCGCGGCAAAAGTTATAAATGTTCCTTAAACCTTAAGAAGTGATGATAAGATAAAAAATAATTAAATCACGCAGTTGAACTTACAGACGTGCAACCATGCGAAACAAAAACGGTAAACCTGATATAACAAGAAAAAAGCTGAAGCAAGATGAGCAAAGGCCTTCGGATAAGAATGATATCAGGGAGCCGGGGATTTCAGAGGATGCCATAAACAAAGCCATTTCACTGGTAGAGGAAGAAAAAAACAGATCGAATGCTATCATTCAAGCCATTGGCGATGGTATAATAATCCAGGATACAGATTTTAAGATACTTTATCAGAATCAGATTCATTCCGAGCTATATGGGAACAAAGTCGGAGAATACTGTTACAGAGTATACGGTAGCGGCGAGATTTGCGATGGCTGCCCTCTTGTATTATCGTTCAGGGATGGGGGGATCCATAAAGCTGAAAAAAAAGTTGTAAAAGACCAAGGGATTTTTTATTATGAGTTTACAACCTCACCATTAAAGAATTCCACAGGGAAGATCATAGCAGGTATCAAGGTTGTCAGAGATGTAACAGAACACAGGCGCGCAGAGGAAGCGCTAAGGGAGAGCGAGCGCTTCATGGAAAACATCTTCGCAAGCATACCGGACGGCATCGGCATCCTTGATATGGACATGAACATCATCCGCGTCAACCCGACAGCGCAAAAATGGTATCCACATGTCGCATCCTTTGTTGGAAAGAAATGCTATGAAGCCTTTCACGGCAGCAGCGAGCGATGCGAGGTATGTCCCGCCTGGCGGACACTTAATACGGGGGAGACAGCCTATGATATTATCCCGAAACACGATCCAGGAGGGAAGACCGTTGGTTGGGTCGAGATATACAGTTACCCGATGATTGACACGGCAACAGGGAAGATGAAAGGGGTGATCGAATATGTGCGCGACATCACAGAACGCAAACAGATCGAGGAAGGACTGAAGCTCTTTTCAGAAGCTGTGGAAGAAGCGCCAGACGGTTTTCAAATCGTTGACCTGACAGGCAATGTAACTTATTCAAACAGGGCTGTAGAAGAAATGTACGGAATTCCGCGCGAGGAATTAAAGGGAAAGCACGTAAATGTAATGAACGTGGATTCTGAGTTTGCTGGCATGGTTATCCTCCCATCCATAATAGAGACTGGGCGCTGGGCCGGTGAACTGATGGTCAAGCATAAGGACGGGCATGAATTTCCTATCTGGCTGAACACTTCTATGGTTAGAGACCAGAAAGGCAACCCGATAGCTATGGTGGGTATCATCAGGGACATCACAGAGCGCAGTCTCTTTGAAAAAGCTTTGAAAGAAAGCGAAGAAAGGTATCGCAGTCTCTTTGAAAATTCCCCTATTTCGCTCTGGGAGGAGGACAGTTCCCGTGTCAAAAAATATATTGACGGTTTACGAAATAAAGGAATTACGGATTTCAGGACCTATTTCGAGTCACATCCTGAAGAAGTTGAACGCTGTTCAAAAATGGTGAGAGTTATCAATGTAAACAAAGCTACACTTTCGATGTTCAGAGCCCGCAGTAAAGAAGAACTCTTAAAGGGTTTAACTAAAATCTTCACCGAGCATTCTTATGATATATTCAGGGAAGAACTTCTTTCCATGGCAGAAGGAAGTACAGTGTTTGAAGGAGAGGATTTCGTCAAAACCCTGACTGGAAACGTTTTACATATTTACATGAAATGGTCGGTAGCACCTGGATATGAGGGAACATATTCAAGGAGACAAGTGTCTATTATTGACATCACCGAGCGCAAGCGAACAGAAGAAGCAATTAAAAAATACGCCCAAAAACTTGAAGAATCAAACCGTATGAAAGAGCTTTTTATTGATATAATGCATCATGACCTCATGAATCCTCTTGCAACGGCCAGCGGTTTTGCCGAACTTCTAAAGGAAGAAGATGCAGGTAACAGGATGTATATTGAGACCATAGAAAAAAATCTTGTTAAATCCATGGATCTCATAGAGTGTGCCACCAATTTTTCAAAGATCGATGGTCTGGAGCGCATAGATTTTAGTGAAATGGATCTAAAGGAAGTGATCGATGGGGCTATAGAAAACCTGCGTCCTATGGCAAAAAGCGCTGGAATGGAAATTGAAAGTATAATTACCGGAAGCATGCCTGTTAAAGCGAATAAAATAATTGAAGATGTCTTTTCCAACCTTATATCGAATGCTATTAAATATGCCCGGGATGGTAAACGTATCATTGTGAAATGTGAGGATAGGGACCCCTTCTGGAATGTAATGATCATCGATTTTGGCAAAGGCTTGAAAATTACAGACAAAACCATTGTTTTCGACAGGTTCTGCAGGCTGGAAAAGAAAGGGATTAAAGGTTCAGGATTGGGGTTAGCAATTGCAAAAAAGATAATAAAACTCCACAGGGGCGGTATTGGAGTTGAAGATAATCCGCAGGGCGGGGCTATTTTTATTGTTGAGATCCCAAAGTTAGAATATCTGGATCAAATTCATTAAAGCAAAAGCCATCAGGCCAGAAAGAAGAGGGGGAAACGACCCATGCTATCATTTGCCTTCGGATAACAGTCGGATGATAAGATTTTTGCCTTCATCTGTTTTGAATATAGGTGTGTTCCATTCCTGGATTATTTTTGTCCTCTGCGTAGTGACGTCTGTTTTTTTCACGGGGTCGTATCCCTTTTTATCATACGTTTCCCGGAAAACCAATACGCCGCATCTCTGCCAGGCTGGCGTTTCCGCAAGGTTGATGCCATGCTGGAACACTAGCTCGTGGATCGCGCTCGCTTTCATATTCTTAAGCTTCACAGCAGCCTCATTCTCTGAAAGACCGGACTTTCGCAGCGTATAATACCCGTAAGAGCTTACATGGTTTCTCCAGGTCTCAGCCTGCCTCCATACAAGGTACCTGTAGATGTCTTCCTTTCCAAGCGGTATGACGCGTGAATCGAATGATACTGGTTTTTTAAGCTCCAGCCTTATAGTAAGCTCGGAGGAGAAGAAGCTCGGGATAATCGAATCTATCTTTTCAATCCTGTAATTGTACGGCATTTCAGAAAAAAAGAGATTGATCTCGTCTGAGAACGTGAAAGCAAAAAGGGGGTTCAAACCGCTGTCCCTGAAAAAACATTCCACGCAATCAGCCATGGCTTTCGCGAATCTTTCATCGTAGGGTTTTTTGAAATCAGAAAGAGCGCGGCGAAACCCCCGTCCATCGATCCTGACCACGAAAGGAGGGAAGACCCGAAGGTCAGAGTAGATCTCCCTTTCTTTCATCTCATCTGCTGAAAAAGCATCACTCACGGTCTATTGTTCGTCCTCGTTGGAAATATTATACTCTTCAGGGACCTCTTCCGGCTTCTTGAACTGGTCTTTGACATGCCTGATAAGAACAACGTCAGCCACTGCAGTGACCCATCTGTATGGGATGACCACTCCGGCTTTTACAGTATCGAACATTTCAGGGTTCAATCGCGAAACCGCAAGTCCTGTCACTTTTTTCTCATTCACTTCAAGTACGACATCATTCACTTTACCGATATATACCCCTCTCTCAGTATAAACATTTAAACCGAACATCGTTGAAACCTCTGACTGCATCATATCACCTTGACCAGAATATGAATGATAGCAATATATAGTTTATTGAAATTGTCATTTTTGTTCCGTGAAGTTTAATATTATGTGCTGATGATTAAGGCATAAGATGCCAACCACAGAAGATATAAAACTCATAATTAAGAAATTTGCCCTGCAGAATGCGGTCAAGTACGACAAGACACCGCAGGCAGGCGCTGTGATGGGTAAGGTCATGGCGCAGCCTGAGCTTCGCTCGAAAGCTAAAGAAATCACTGTTCTTGTGAATGAAGTCCTTGTGGAAATCGATCAGATGACCCCGGAGGCTCGCGAAGAGGAATTAAATAAGCTCGCGCCTGAACTCATTGCAGAACTGAGTGAAAAAAAGGAACCTGAAAAAGGTCTGCCGCCGCTTGAGATCGACGGACCTCTTGTGATGAGGTTCGCGCCAAACCCGAACGGACCGCCTACTCTGGGCAGCGCGCGCGGGATCGTTGTGAACTCAGAGTACACGAAAAAATATAAAGGCAAACTTATTATCCGCTTTGATGACACAGACCCTGCGACCAAGCGCCCCATGCTTGAGGCTTACACATGGTATCTTGAGGACTGCGAATGGTTGGGGGCAAAGCCTGACGAGGTCGTAATTGCATCTGACAGGATGGAGAGATATTATGAAGTCGCTGAACAATTATTAACAAATGGCGGAGCATATGTTTGCTTCTGCGCGCAGGAGACATTCAAGGCGCTCAAGGACGCAAAGAGTGAATGTCCGCACAGGAACGAAAGCGTAGAAAAGAACCTTGAGTCATGGAAAAAGATGGTCTCTGGAGAATATAAAGAGCAGGAAGCGGTTCTGCGGATAAAGACCGATATAACTCACAAAGACCCGGCGCTTCGCGACTGGGTGGCGTTCCGTATAATCAAGACGCCCCACCCCAGACCAGAAGTGTTGGACAAATACTGCGCCTGGCCGCTGCTGGATTTTGAGGGCGCGGTTGAAGACCACCTGCTTGGGACTACGTTAATCATCCGGGGTAAGGACCTGATAGACAGTGAGAAGCGTCAGAAGTATGTTTATGATCATATGGGATGGACCTATCCCAGGACGACGCACTGGGGGCGGGTGCAGATACATGAGTTCGGGAAACTGAGCACTAGCGGTATCAAGAAAGCGATAGCTGAAGGCATTTATACTGGCTGGGACGACCCTCGCCTGCCCACCATCAGGGCAATAAAAAGAAGGGGCATACTGCCTGAGGCGCTGCGCAAGTTCATGCTTGACCTGGGGCTTGGCGAGACTGATATAAGTCTCAGTCTGGATACGCTGTATGCTGAGAACCGAAAGATCATTGACCCCATAGCGAACAGGTATTTCTTTGTGTGGGATCCTGTCGAACTGGAAATTGAGGGCGCAGAACCCAGAATCGCGAAGGCTCCGATTCACCCCACCCGCGGGGGTCTCAGGGAGATACCTGCTGGAACAACTGTTTTTATCACAGGGAATGATGCAGACAGTCTCAAAAATGGTGAGCGTCTCAGGCTAAAAGATCTTTATAATATCGAAGTGACCTGTATTTCTCCGCCAAGGGCGAAGTTTATCGGGACTGATATGGATCTTGTGAAAAAGGAGAAGGCACGCATCATTCACTGGGTTCCGCTTGATGGATTGAAGGTCAGAGTCTTATCGCCTGATAGAGAATTTATCGGTGTCGGGGAGCGCGGGATGGAAAGAGAGGTGGATAAGGTCGTACAATTCGAGAGGTTCGGCTTTGTGAGGATCGATAGCGCGAAAGGAGATGGGATCGTGGCGTATTTTACGCATAAATGATAATAAAAGTGTACATGATGGACTGCGATCTGTGCAGGAAGGGCATCAGTTTTATCATAAGCGCATTACGTGAACTACCCAACCCTAAAGGGCTTGGGCGTACCGCTGCATCGGCTCTCTGCTTGAGAGTCCTTGACGGTCTTGAACTCCCGTAGTTCCTACGGTACAGCCTGGTCTATTCTCTATTAATATCGCAGACACTTGATCTCTTCCCATGACAAGACCACATGAAGGACAAATATGTACCCTCACTGAAAGGTCTTTCGGGACACTGAAACCAC
>JAHIFK010000292.1 GCA_018900975.1 Methanobacteriota archaeon | reverse complement strand
TTAGCTGTTTCATTTCCTTTTTCTTTCCTCTTTTTGGAGCCTGTAGCTCTTCTTTTCCAAAAAGATAGATCGTGCGCTCTTCTACAGGTAAGAGACGAGCTTTATCTCCTTTTATCTCCACAAGTTTTGAGAGCTGTTCAAGATGCACCCCTAGGCCCTGTGCGATCTTGCGGGCAGCATCGTATTCCAAGATGTAACCGCTTATCTTAGAACTCTTTCCAGATTTTTCTTCATCATCGTCATCCACACTTTCATCTTCAGCCTTCATATTTCCATTCCCATTTGCGCCCGTGGAAAGCGTCCACAGCCACATAGCAGTCAGGCGCGCATCCTCCTCAAATCCGGTTGCATCCGCGCCCTGGAATATCATCTCCAGCGCCTCTTTTGCCACAGCAGCCCATACATGTTCGAGATATTCTTTGAGCGGAACAACGTCGCCACTTGCTTTCTCGACGCGCGAATACCGTGAGAATATCTCAAGAGCGGGACCTAGGCAGGCGAATATCGCATCTGCGCCTACGACCTTCTCCTGCGCTAGGCGCGGCATCCATTCGTGGATGCGTACGGGGAGTTCCTGGAGCACATCGCGCCAGTCGCCGATGCTATTTTCCCGAAGGGAGCCGTCCGGGTTCTCACGGGGGCGTACTGCAATGTGAACAGAAGAACCTAATGCTGCCGAATCTCTTGCACGAAATCTAGATGCCATTTCTGTGTCGATTGGCCATGAGCTAGTTATTGTCCACCCCGCTTCTATCATCGCCTGTAGTTGGGCTTCCCATCCCTCAGTAGATTTATTGGCGAAAACAACAATCCCAATACCATTGGGAATAAGTATGCGACGACCTTCAGCCATTGCTTTGGTCATCGCAAGTTCAAAATACTGACGGTCTTTACCCTTCACCTCATCAACTATACACTCGTCATCCTTTGGAGTCAATATATCTGTAAACATTGTTACGTCTGATTGCAACAACATACGTTTTAGCCAAACATAAAAAAAATCGGATAAATCTGCATATGGAACAGCATCGTAATACGGTGGATCGGTAATGAAGGCTTGAGCCATATCGTTAGGAAGTGGATGTGCAATGGCCGAGGCAAGTTCGGTATGTCCTGCATTCCAGTCTGAGCCGATTTGTTCTAGAACATATACAAAGCGATCAATCATGATTTCAAAAGATCCACTCGATTCTCCGATGGGTACGCCCTCTCCAAAGTTCCAACCCATAGGAATCGCTTGGCGAGCAAATAGGTTGCGTGGACATTCAGCAACTGGTTCCCAAGGACAAAAAGCATTTCCTAAATCAGCTACTTTATCTACACACATAGCAAGACTGGTTTGTATCGCCATTATAAATCCACTCTCATGCACGGGGATTAACTTTTTTCCTACCTCATGCACCAGATGTGCTAGTGTAGTCAATGCCACTACTTGGCGGGGAGTGAAAAGATCGGCAAAACAATCCATACCATAGTTGCGTTGAGAAAAAGCACGACCTGCACCACTACCACCACCTTGTGGCGTTGGTTCATCTGGCACTAGCGACATCTTCTCAGTATTCTTCTTTTTACGGAGTTCAAACTCATCCGCTGCCTTTCTAACCGCCTCCAGATCACGCATTGTGGGAAGTCGATAAAATCGTCCCTGTTGCCCTCGTCGAGTAGTAACAACCGCAAATAACCGCGCATCTGCAGCCCCTCCCCGTCGCGCTTTCAACTGCTTCCGCACAGATGCCACTGGGGTCGTGAATCCGCAGCACATGCATGTAGCACTTCCGCGCCTCACGGTTCCTTCTCCCACATCTTTTGCATGCGCTTTCTCGATGATCTCAAAATCCACCTTTTTTTCCTTGGGGTTCGGGATAATCCGCAACCATACAGAGCGTTTGTCTTTCTTCGCAAGCCACAGTGAGCGCATCAGCGGCACCTCAGCGCCGCAGCCCGGACCTTCACATGTTATGGTGCGCGCCCAGAGATACGCGATAGGTGTTGCGCCGTCTAGGTCTTTAGGATAGAACTGCACCAGTTCCTTCTCAGCTTCATGCTTTATCCACTCCCCCCATTTGCGCACCTCATCTGCAAGGCACTGCCCATATTTGGGGATGTATTCCAGCACCACTTTATTGAGGAGGACTGCCACAGGATTGAGATCGCTGGCAAAAGCATCTGCACCCACACGCAGCGCCTCAAGAGGGATAGAGCCGCCGCCTGCGAACGGGTCAACAACAAGCGGCTTCGTGCCAGGCGCGCCGCCAAGGGATTCGTGCGCCGACTGGGTGAGCGCGCGGCTAGTTTCGAGATATTCTTTCTTTGTAGAGTTATCCCAGTTGGCAAAATCCGCAATGAAATCAAGCAGAGCGTGACGGAGCACCATAGGATCGTTAAAATCCCTTCCGTCAGTACTCATCGGGTCAAAAAATCGCTTCATCAGCACTGCTGCATCGCGCCTGAACTTCTCAGGGCAAAGCGGGTCGGCAGGATCAACCCAGAGTGCGGCGCAAATCACGGCGCGGCAGGCTGCAAGGGGACGGCGCGCCCACCAGATGTGAAGCGTAGAGATGTGGCCGTGTCGGATGCTTTTCTCGCGGCGGGAGTGTTCGCTAATCTTTTTTATGGGGAGATCGACTTCGATAAGGCGCTTGGGATAGGAGGTCATAGTATTACCTCGGACTTTACTTTCACCTGGTAATAACTGAGATGATGTATCATAAGCTGACGGTTTTTCATTTATTTGAGATGCTGGTACAAAGGAAGTAATCTCCATCTTAGTACTAGAAATGGTTTTGATAGAGGATTTTGCAGGAAGTTGGGATTTCAAATTATTTATTCCCAGAGCTTCAAGTAGTGGTGTAACATGGGGAACATTTATTTGTGCGCCTTCGCCTATGGGTTTTGCATTGAATCCGTTTGATAATTCAAGAGATTCTGCACTCGATCTATCGTAATTAATGTAGAAAAAAGGGATATGAATTTCCTTGCGTTCTACAAAACGTGATAACCATTGGGGATTACAATCAGTAATTAACGCCGCAGTGGCAAAAGCCATGCTCAGTTCTTTGGCTCTAGACGCGGCTTGAGGGTTCCATATTTGATTTGGTGCTGATAGCGTCAAAACGACTATACGATGCTCATCCCAGACATCTTTGATATCATTTCGTATCCCAAAATTCAAAAGCCCTTCTGGAAGAGCTATGATAACATCTGCACCTAGCTCAAGTGCTTTTATTATTATTGGTCGATCCAGTAAATGCCCATAACCGACCATTATGCTTAAACCGGGACGAGCTACCAGTTCCAGACATGAAAGGGCCACTTTAATCTCCCTCTCATCCGGTTTCAACGAACTCAAAATAGTTAATATTGGCTGTTTTAAAAGTGCATCATTACCTTTAACGTATAATGAAGAAGCGGTTCTCCCTTTTAATGCCAATGGAAATAAGTTGCTGTTAGGCTGGATTATGTTTACACCTTGATTTACCAACTTCTCTTCAGATGCTTGAAAAGCTTTATCGCGATATGCATTACCTACCATGTGAGAATCCGAAGGTTCAAATACAATAAAAGTTGCTTCGAGATCTCCCAGATGTTCTTCTATCATTACTTTCACACGCTCCCAGTCCAGCCCTCCATGACCGCAACCAAGGGCGGGTAAAGCAACATGTACCTTTCCTTTATCAAGTAGATAATTATGCAATGCAATTAATCCCTCTTTGATATCCTCGTATCGGGAAGGCTCTTTATAATGACGTTTTGTAGGAAAATTAATGATCCATTCCCCAGAAAGATTCTTCCAAACATGTAATTTCCCAGGGGTCATTTTACCCTCTTTACAAGCTTTTTGGTAATCCTTATACATTTCAGGATAGTTATTTTTAAACGCCAGAGCAACCCCTGCTCCCATCACACCAATGCAGTTTACTGAATTGACACGAATATCCGCGGGGATTTCCAGCATGTTTCCGCTGGTGAAAATAATATTATGTTTAGGATTCATCATCGTCCTTTGAGGATTCAGTTAATTTTTCTATAATACTATCTCTTATACTGCATATTTTTTCCTCATCAATCCATTCAGGATTTACCAACTTCATATCAGCTTTTGATACTGCAATAAGCATATATAGTTCACGTTCATTCTTAACAATCATTTCTAGTTCCTTGATTCTTCTTCCTTTGCCGATAATATCTCCAATTAGATCATGATAGCAGACAAGTTTACAAATCACTTTGGCAGATATTTTCTTCATAGTACCTACATCTTTAGTTAAAATGCGCTGTAACATTGGCAGAGCTTTGATTGGATGATCTGGATCAACTTGCTGTCGTCCTCCTTTTGATACCCATCGGCTTTTTGGACCTTTCCCAATATCATGAAGAAAAGATGCAACCTCAGCAAGCAGCTTGTCAGTATTGTTCATTACCGTATATTCAGATGTTTCTAGTAACTCTGAAACGACGTTACATGTATGTGTAGCGACATCCTCGGAATGCATTATATTATTAGATTCGAGACCTATTAGTTCTGATGTTTCTGGAAGATTATCTAAATTCTCATGAAGAGCGCATCGTAAATCGGATAAATTTGAGTATCTAGGTGAAGATGCGCATCCTAAATTTTTGATGACAAATTCAATAGTCTCATTATACTTTCTGTAAATTGAATAGGGGCCTTGAACAAGAGGCAATCCTTCATTTGTAACATAAAAGTAATCTTTTCCACCTGTGGTAATAGTCGGCATTGCAATGCCAATTTCTTTGAAAATTTTCTCCACTTTATTCTTAATATTCGTATTCCATACAATAACTTTCTTTAATGAATCATGTGGTAAAACCCTGTAGATTAAAGCCTCTGCCTGCTTCTTCTGACGAACAGGAATAATATCAGTATCGTATTTACCCGCCCACCTCCATGTATCGATAGCTTCCCAATCAAGTTCTACAAGTCTGGAAATATCATCGTAGAAATTTGGTGGAATAGATGTATTTGCAGAAGCATCAGTGAAAACGCATGAGTATTGTTCAAGAATCTGAATAGGGTATTCAAAATAGATTATCAGTTGTTCATCAGCAATCTTGTTCTGGACGACTGCATGGAGCATCGGAGATCGTTTACAGAAATAAAGTGGGACATAATCGTGAACTACTCCTCCATGCCCAAAAGGGACTATCATTGTGGATCTGCGGTCCTGGATACCTCCATAAGCTATATCTTCATACTCAATTCCAAGGCTTTGTCTCGCATTTGTGGAAAGAAGACCATGTTTTAGTATATTAGGGAGATTCTCAATATGCGTAAAATGATACAATGATAGCTGAGCATACTGAGATGGGATTGCCATATTATATTTACCCCTTTGTATTGCTTAGAATTTTTTCAGCTCCGATATGGTAATGTTCGATTTTTATAAGAGGCTCCCATCCCAGCCTTACCGGATCCTGCACAATATTCACTTCCGGCTTAGTTGAACAGTTAAATACTGCATAAAGCCAGTAATCCTTTTTCAAACGCTGCGCAGTCTTATACTCATTATTCGAAAGCGCCACTTCACCCACAACATTGCGTCCTTTCACTTCGATAAACCGGACCTCGATTGCAGTTTGCGGATCTTCCGGATGAGGTTTGCGCGATATGAGATCAAATCCTCTGTCTTCCTCTTCAACGCTCTCTACCTTCCAGCCCCGCGCCTCTTCATGTGCAATAACTGCATGAACTGCAATACGTTCAATTTCATCGTCTCTGACCATTGGCGCAATACCCGGAGAGGTACGCTCAGGATGAGGCAAAACCCATGCTCTGCCGTGGTGATGGATATCAGTGATAGTGCATTGGCGCTCCTGCTGCAATTCTTCCCGCCGCCGCTCAAGCCTGCCATTCAACTCAAAGAGCCGATCCTCAAATTGTTTAATACGGCCATCCAGACCTGATTCCCTGGAACCTCCCTCTTTCATCTGGACAAGGTCAGCGAACTGGCATTGCACCCGGTCTATGATTGCATTAAGACTAATCTCCATATGGCGCGTAATTGTTTCAATTTCCTTATGCCGCTGCCCAACTATCTCTTCCAAAAATGGGGTTAGCGCCTGTTCAATAAGAGCATGTTCCAGCATATCACGACCAGGTAATCCAGTATCATCAGGGACTTGAATACTTATTTTAGCAGTGTTAAGACCCAGAAATATAGTGGGTTGCCGTATAGTCATCATTCCATTCATGGATGTCTCAACCACAAAAAGGCGCCGATGAAGAACATTCCCGCGCCCGTCACGAATTGCAGACGAGAAAACATCGAGTCGAGATGGTTCATTACGGTTGATGTCAAAGAATACTGCGCCGCGCCTCATATCATTCTGAACCTGCTGCAACACATCTTCCCGGACACACTCAAACAGCGGATGTCCTGGAGTTACCCATTCAAGTGTGGGATTATCTTTCAAAAATGTTTTATCAAAAACTACCTGTTTATATTCACGACCTAATTTCCCAAAGCGCGGCTCAAACCGCTCCCCTATCGGCCAGAGGGTGCGCGGGACACGTCCAATAGTGTAGATATGCTCTGTGTCCTTTGCTTTTTTAGGAGAGATCCCTGCAAGGGGAGCTGCCTGGATGAAGAAATCCTCGATCACTTCTGGAACTAAACGCCGCTCTCTTGCTTCTGTGGACTTGCCGATCAATGCTCCAAGATTTAGTTCTCTCTTGGCAAGACCTTCCAGTGTGGAGTTTGTTATTTTACGGAAGCGTTCAGTATCTACCTGCTCAACAATGCGCGTCTTAATAGCATCTTCCGTGAGATTTTGAGAATACATATCCCGCAGCATTCGCTCAAGCTGATTTGAAGGGAAAATATCTCCAAGCACATTGAAAATCTTACCAGTCTTGTTTGGATCAAGATCCGCTTCAATTTGTTTGAGCCGTTCAAAGAGTTTCTGAAGAACACGACCTTCCCGTGTATTAGTAGAGACAAAGTTGAAAATAAGACAGTCCTTATCCTGCCCATATCGATGTATTCTTCCCATGCGCTGCTCTAATCTGACAGGATTCCATGGGATATCATAATTGATCATAAACCAGCAGAACTGAAGGTTAATACCTTCACCGGCTGCTTCCGTCGCAACAAGAACCTGTGCCTCCTCCCTAAATTCCCGCTCAGCATAGATGCGTGTTCCAGGCATATCACGGTCACCGATCTTCATACTTCCATGTATCTGGGTAACTTTCAAATTCCATTCCCTTAACTTTCCAACCAGATAATCGAGTGTGTCTTTATGTTCGGTAAATACCAGAAGTTTCATCTTAGGATCTTTGAAAATCCCTTGATCAGAAATCACTTGTTTGAGTTTTATTAGTTTGGATTCTATTTCCCGTTGTTCCAGTTCTTTGGCTTTATCAATGAGCTTATTCAATTGTAAGATCTCTTCTTTAAGAGTTGGAGGATCAACAGATACCACAACATCCTCGAGTTCACTAATTATTTCTTGCTGCTCTTCCTCAGTTCTATCATCAAAATCTTCTGGAATTTGTTTTGCTATTTGTTCTCTACGATATGCTTCTGGATCGTCAAGGATTTTCTTGCGCTTGTCTCGCATGCGCTCAAGGCTGCGGCGCACTGCATAAACACTTGAGGCAAATCTTCGCTGGAGCATAGCCATTGTGAAGCCAACAGCCCTTCCGCGTGGAGAATCATCTGCGGAAGCTTTGATCGATTGATCTTCCACATAACTGGTTAAAGCATAATAAAAGTCAAATTCTTCATCATCAATATTGAATTCCGCAGTTTTGACTTCACGGTTAGTAAATAGTTTTTTAACTTGACCCGTGATTGGATCTGGAAAAGAGACTAAGGCTTCTTTGGTACGTCTCAGGTAAAATGGGGCACTGTTGCGCCTCATTGCCTCCTCAAGGCTCGAAACGTCGCCGTAAACATCTTTATCCAACAGTTCAAGAAACAGGCAAAAATTTTTGGGATCGCCCTTATGTGGGGTCGCTGTCATCAATAGATAATGATCTGTCATAGAAGACAGATTTTCACCTAATCGGTATGCAAGAGTTTTCTTATCACTACTATAAGCGCTCATTTTATGCGCTTCATCTACGATTATCAAATCCCAATGGGAACGTAACAGGCTTTCCTTCGCATCTTCGATAACAGAAACCCAGGAAAGTGAAGTAACAACCTGATTTTTGTCTTGCCATGGGTTCGATCCATAATTAGCGCGCAGCACATCGCTACGAATCACTTCAAAATTCTCATGGAATTTGTCCTTCATTTCTCTCTGCCATTGAAATGAGAGATTTGCAGGAGTTACAATAAGCGTTCTTTTTACCAATCCCCGGATTTTTAATTCCTTTATAAGAAGCCCTGCCATAATTGTCTTCCCTGCGCCAGGATCATCTGCCAGGAGAAAGCGAATTCGGGGAAGTACCATAAAATAGTCATAAACGGCTTCTAACTGATGAGGGAGAGGATCGACACGAGATATTGATAAAGAAAAATATGGATCATATTCATAAGCCAAACCAATTCTTAGTGCTTCAATACCAAGACGAAATCGAGAAGCATCCCCATCAAATGGTTCTTTTTCTGGAGTTGCTTCAAGTTTATCAAGTTGTTCTGCATTAAGAATGGGTTCATGAACCTGTCCGGTTGAAAGACCTTTACCGATGAGTTTAATTGAATCACCCATTGGAATACCGACAATGATCTGCACGGGTTCAGGGAAAATAGGTCCCCGCACGATTATGTTGGGTTTAATGTCTTCTTTTTTCATATGTGTACCCTTTTCATTAGTTCTTCCACCATTGCCATAAGGAACATATAACTCGCACAATTTCCTTATCGCCCATGCCTTCTAAATATATTTTTTAGATATTAATGTCTTTTTACTTATTACTACTTATTCATGACTATATTTTTCGCTGATATTCACGATTTCAAAAGCCCACATGACCTAACCGGATTAAAACAACAGGTGAATTGATCAGATACCTCAAGTCGCGCCCCAACCAGAAGTGGTAAGTCTTCAAGTCCGCTAGAAAGAAAGCCCATCCAATCAATGTTGGCGTTTATGAGGAGTTCCCTGCCCCTGATGATGCTCTGGAATGGCGCCGCGGCGGAGGGAGATATTTTGTCAAACCCTCCGTTTAGGGAAATGCAAGCTTGAGTATTCTGAACTTCATAATCACCCCCAAGTTATGAAGTCTGGGTGGGTTTTGCCTGGAAAAAATGCGGAAAATTATTAAGAAACTTCATAATTCACCCTTCAGTTATGAAGTTGATAAGGTCATAACCTTGGGCAGTTTATGACAACTTCCTAATTTTTCCCGCCTCCTTGTGGGTCATATTATGACGCAAGCCAATCATTACCATCCATTGTTCGACGAGTCTCCGAACCTAATTCAGTAATAAATCTGCTTGATTGAGTATTGCAATAATATCCCCTATCACGAAGTCCCAGTCTTAATTGTAGATTTTCTTTTCGAGTTGCTTTTCTAAAAGAAGAAATTATCAATTGATTCTTTGCTCGAGTTAATGCCACATATACAAGTCGCCTTTCCTCTTCTAATTTTTCCTTTTCTTCTAATGTTTGAGGATTAGGATTTACAGGTAAGAGTCCATTAATTAAACTTGTTAATATTACTGTGTGGCTCGTTAACCCTTTAGCACCGTATACAGTCATGATATTTATTCGAGCATCAGAACTTTCTTGATCTGTAGATATAACTGCCTGAGTTAATAAATCAATGAGATTTTGATTTTCATTATCATGTTGTCTTAATTCTCTTACAGCTTCTGAAATTTTCTTTATTTCCCCTTCAAGAGGTAAAAGCAAATTTATCACTTCATCATCTGTAAGTCCAGACAATTCGTGAAGTTTTCTTTGAAGTTCAGCCCATCTTTCCTGCAAACCAATTATTCTTAATTGATTATAAAGTTCAAGATTACTTAGAATATCTTGCGGTAATTGATGATTCTGTTCGCAATATTCAGTAAGTCTCTTATATTCCCTTTTTCTCCAATTATCATCTCCTAAACCTAGCCAGTATCTCAAAGCGACAAGGTCATTAGGTTTATCATGTAGAATAAAAAGTGTTAAATTTTCTCCTATTGTTGACCAATCGGGTTTAGTGTGCAGTTTAATATCTTCAATGCCAATTATATTGAGTTCTTGCATCAAATATTGTCCGAACTCACGTCTTGGGACTAAAACGAGTATATTTTCATTCTCTGGGATTTTATTTGTTTCAAGAAGTTTTTTAATGCCATCAGCAATGCCTTTAGTTTCATTATTTCTTGTATTCCATTGGATGAAATCGACTTGTCCTGTGTTTTCTCTCCCCTGCATAGGAATCAAATCTTGCTTATTTCTATTTGAATTATGATTTATTAATGAATTTGCTAAGGAGATTATTTTTCCATCACATCTTCTGCATAAATTTAACGGAATATCTTCTTTTGGTTCTGGTTGATGTTGTAACCAAGTACGAATTCCATCAGGATTTGCAAATCTGAATGAATAGATAGATTGATCATCATCACCTATAATTGCAATATCTGAATTTTGACCAATCAATTCTATTAACATTTGGTCTGCTCGATTGAGATCTTGATACTCATCTACAACAATGTGTTCAAAAGCAGTAACTGCATCATTTATTGGATTATTTTTAAGAAATGTAACAGCTAATGGAATAAGTTCGCCTACTGTCATTGCTTGGTGGAATCTCATCCAATCTTGATATTCTTTTTCAAATATTTTTTCTTCAGGTTTTGAAGCATATCGTGTGTCCTCATATTGATAGCGTGCCCACATTGTTTCAAAGGATGCTAATAATTTTCTAACAGGTTTAATCTGATTATCGAATTTTAAACTCAAATCCTGAAAAAAAGGGATCATTTCATGTTCAAAACATATACGAGGATAACGTCCTAAAGCATCTATTGCTTGTTCATGCCCTAAAATTCTAAGTGCATGAGAATGAAGGGTTGAACAAATAATATCATCAGCACCTTGAACTTCCATTTCTGCCATTTCATTTTTCATTTGTGTTGCAGCTAGTCTTGTAAATGTTACAGCAAAGATTTTTGAACCATCCACTCCATTTAAAAGTAATCTTTCCACTCTATTTTTGATTGCCCAGGTTTTCCCGGTTCCGGGTCCTGCAATACAGCGAATTCGTGGTTTATCAGAATTAATCAAATTTTCTTGGCTCATGGTCATAAAATATACTTCATAATTAATATTTCTAATGGTTATTTACCGAATTTTGAGCCCGAACATCCCACATTTCTGCAATCTTCGCCTTTATCTTTCCCTCGAAAAGTTCGATTAGTTTCTTATTCGCAAGACCAATTTCTGTTCCTGTTAAATTCGGGCCACTATTTGCCTTTGAACATAAAGGGGCGGAAGAGGGATTTTGAAACGTTTAACGAAATCCTGGGATAAACGCTGTTGACCGGCTGAACCTGTCATATTATTTTTCCTATACGTCAAGAAAGCCCCTTCGGGGCAATTTAACGTTTGATAGTGTTCAAAATACATATCTTATTTCACCTAATGATAGTGTCAAGTTGTCGTTTGTTAATTTTATAATATTATGTAAATCATATCCAGTTGCCTTCTTGACTACAGCGCTTCACTTTTAGCAGTAGAGTAAAGAAGAGGTCTTTCAACCTCCCCCTTCTCGCCAAACCGTACGAACTGATTTCCAGTATACGGCTTTCGTTTGGCATTGTCCCATTTCAGGAGATAAAAGCATAAATATGCTTCTACCAGCCACGGTAATATAGCAATTATTCCATCAAGTTCAAATTTCGTCAGATAGCGTTTTCGCCTGCTATTTTCGGCGGCTTGCCTTTCTGCTTTTTTTATTCCGTTTGATGTTATCATGCTATTCACCTT
>JAHIFK010000291.1 GCA_018900975.1 Methanobacteriota archaeon | reverse complement strand
TATTATTGAAAAAAACGTTATATATGAGGAAGACAGTAATAGTAGTGCTAAAACTGGTCGATGCTGAATATCAAAATAGTGGGAAAAACAATCATTACAGAACTGCCGGTTTAGGATAAAACAAATTAGGGAAGTGTAAATATATGGTCAAGAAAACTGAAGATAAAAAAAGTGTGAACGAAGAGAAGATTTTTAAAACATGGGCTGACAGTTATACGGCAGTTTCAAAAATGTGGGAGGAATCCTACTTAAATCTATACAAGCCATGGATTGAATCCACAGGAGAAATGCTTGATAAGACCTCTCTTCTCTCAAAAGAAGCGACGCCACAGAAATACAGGGAATTCTATGATGAATGGATGAAAACATACCAGAATAGCTTTGGAAAATTTTATCCGGTCCCAACGCTGAAATCCAATAAAGAGACACTTGAAGCATTCCTATCAAGCGCTGAGGAATCCAATAAACTATACAGATCCTGGATTGCCCAGTTAGAAGAAAATTCCCGCAAGACAAAAGAGATACTACAGGGCGAACCAGATCCTGCAAAATATAAAGAAGTCTATGATATGTGGATGAAGTCGTATGAAAAAATATTCGATGAACTAGTAGAGCTGCCTGCGAAAAATTCCACAAAAGAGATATTTGGGAATTACATGGGCATACCAGATATCTACTCAGTAAGCTTTTTGCAGATGTCAAAATTATGGAAGAAATCATACGCACAACTTTGCGGGCCATTGAATGAATCCATGCTGAAACTTTCCGAGAAAATGACAGAGATCTCTAAGGGAGATGCAGGACCTGAAGGTTATAAGGAATTTTATAACTTATGGCAGGATACATATCAGGAAATCTATGGAAAGCATATACAGTCCATGGAACCTTCCAGGGAAATGTTTGAGCATTTTGTAGAGAGCACTAATATTTATTTGAGCATGTACAAGTCCTGGATAGATGCACTTGAAAAAATGTCGGAAAAGGCTAAAGAGATGTCGAAACAAACCTCTGATCCAGAGGCTTATAAAGAATTTTATAATCTATGGGTAAAGATGTATGAAAAGGCTTTTGATAGCTTTTTTGAAGACATGCCGACAGTGGGAGGCCCTATGAAAGATATCATGGAGCCTGTAAAGGTCATGGCTAAGATGTACGCTGACACCTTTACCAGGATGTCAAAGATGTGGGTAAAATCTGATATCGGTTCAGCATCAGCATATCCGGGAAAGAATAAAAAATGAGCAATTCAAGAGACTGATCAAGTATGGAAAATTCAAATTTTGAATCCACCCAGGAGTTTTTTGATATGTGGTTAAAGGTATACAACGCCACCGCAGGCAGGCTCGTAGAGATGCCTGCCCTGGGTCCAGCACGTGAGAAATCTGAAAAAACGATGAAGGGTTTCTCCACCTTTGTTAACCTTTATGCAGCCGGGATGGAATCCAATTCCAATTTCCAGAGCGTATTCATGGAAGCGATGCGCAGAGTGAAAGAAAAGACGGGAAGCGAGATGGAAGGGGAAATAACTCCTGAGAAATGTAAAGATTTTTACAAGATATGGATAGAGACGTATAGCGAGACCTTCAAGGAATTCCTGAAATCAGGTCATTTTGCGTCAGATATGGGGAAATTGAATTCACATTTAATGGATTTTCAAAAATACAACAGGGAAATGCTTGAAGAGAATTACCTGAAACCCATGAATCTTCCAACAAAAACGGAAATTGACGAGATAAATAAAGAGTTATATTCTCTTAAGAAAACAGTAAAAGAACTGACAAGCCAGATCAAAGAGCTAAAAGAGAAAAAATAGGTTTCCTGGAGATGACATGAACGGAATTAATTTAATTGAAGATTTTGATAAGTTCAAATATGGAATGGAATTACTCCTGAAACCACCCGAATTTTCGGTTGGAACAACGCCTTCTGAGGTAGTATTTAGTGAGGATAAGATGAAACTTATCCATTATATCCCCACTGTGGAAAAACCACATCCGGTTCCAATACTAATAGTGTATGCACTCGTGAACCGATATTACATTCTGGATCTTCAGCCTGATAAGAGTGTAATAAAGAAGCTTTTGGACGAAGGTTTTGATGTTTATGTCATTGACTGGGGATATCCATCAGGTGCAGACAGATATCTTACACTTGATGATTATGTTAACGGTTATTTAAATAATGCTGCGGATAAGATAAGGGACCTGTCTGGATTGGATAAGCTAACCCTGCTCGGAGTATGCCAGGGCGGGACTTTTGCGGTGATGTATGCCGCACAGCACCCTGAAAAGGTAAAAAACCTGGTGACTCTAGTGGCACCTGTGGACTTCGATACTGATAAAGGAATTCTCAACCTGTGGTCAAAGAGTCTGGATGTGGACAAGATCGTGGATTATTATGGGATAGTGCCCGGAGATTTCCTGAATTCAGCGTTCCTGCTCCTTGATCCATTCAGGCTTATGATCGATAAGTATGTAGGTATGTTCGACCGGATCGAATGTAATCCTGATGATATAACCTGTCAATTGCGGAATGAAGATTATATCAAGAATTTCCTTAGAATGGAAAAATGGATTTTCGACAGTCCTGACCAGGCCGGAGAAACCTTCAGGCAGTTCATGAAAGACTGTTACCAGAAGAATCTTCTTATTAAAAATGAGTTGATGCTGAATGGTAAGAAAGTTAATTTAAAAAATATAAACATGCCTTTGCTTAATGTAATGGCGGAATTCGACCACCTGGTTCATAACGATTCAAGTAAACCGTTGTCTGGTGCGGTATCAAGTACAGATAAAGAGACTCTTGTCTTCCCGACCGGCCATATAGGAATATTTGTGGGCTCAAAATCCCAGAAAGAGGTTTGTCCTAAGATCTCAGCGTGGTTGAAGCCCAGGTCTCTTATCAATGGAAAAGCAGAAGAAAAGACCGGATCGGCTAACGAAGAGAGGCCTGGATCAGCTAAAGGAAAATCAGAAGAAAAGACTGGATCAGCTAACGAAGAGAAGCATGAATCAGTTAAGGGAAAAAAAGCAAAAACAAAAAAAGACGAATCCAGATCAAAGGTGAATAAAATATGAGACTTGAAAATAAAGTTGCAATTATAACAGGAGCAGGAAGCGGTATTGGTAAAGAAACTGCGCTCCTGTTCGCAAAAGAGGGAGCCAGAGTTATTGTCGCAGATATGAATGAAATTGCTGGCGAGGAAACAGTAGCACAGATCAATAAAAATGGAGAGGGATTTTTTGTTAAATTGGATGTATCCAATAGAGAACAAGCAAAACAGATGGTTAAGATCACTCTTGAAAAATATGGTAAAGTAGACGTGTTGATAAATAATGCAGGCATTGTTCAGGATGCCTTTTTATCAAAAATGACTGAGGAACAGTGGGATAAGGTTATCGACGTCAATCTTAAAGGAGTTTTTAACTGCGCCCAGGCTGTTGTTGAAGTAATGATGAACCAGGGGAGTGGCGTAATTATCAATACATCATCGATCGTAGGACTCAACGGTAATGTCGGGCAGGTCAATTATGCTGCAACCAAAGCCGGTTTGATCGGAATGACAAAGACACTGGCAAAGGAACTCGGAAAAAAGGGGATACGTGTAAATGCTGTGGCGCCAGGATTTATTGCGACTCCAATGACCTCAAACGTCCCTGAAAAGATCCTTGAAATGATGAAAGAAAAAACTCCGTTGCGCAGGCTTGGTGAAGCAAAGGATGTCGCGTATGCATATTTGTATCTTGCTTCAGATGAGGCAAACTTTGTAAATGGAGCTGTGCTCTGTGTGGATGGGGGATTAATAATTTGAGAGTTATATTTACAATTGGGTGAAAAGATGAAGAATGTAGTTATTTTATCTGCAACCAGAACTGCAGTCGGGAAATTCGGGGGAAGTCTGAAGGATTTCAGTCCAGGACAGCTCGGTTCTGTGGTATTGAAAGATGCCCTGAAAAGGGTAAATGTTGAAAACAGTGAAGTTAAAGAAGTCATCATGGGAAATGTTCTGTCAGCAGGTCACGGCCAGAATGTGGCAAGACAGGCTGCAATTGGAGCAGGAATTCCAAAAGAGGTACCTTCTTTTTGCGTGAACAAAGTGTGCGGCTCGGGCTTAAAATCGGTTGTTCTGGGGGCGCAATCCATCATGCTCGGTGATGCGGATGTTGTGCTGGCAGGCGGCATGGAGTCCATGTCCATGGCTCCGTATGCCCTGAAAAAAAACCGCTGGGGAGCAAAGATGGGCAACGATGAAGTTGTGGATTTGATGATATATGATGGTCTGTGGGATGTTTTTGGAAATTACCACATGGGAATTACAGCAGAGAACGTAGCAGAAAAATACAAGATAACACGGCAAGAGCAGGATGAATTCTCAGCAATTAGCCAGAATAAAGCAGAGGCTGCGATCAAGGCAGGGAGGTTCAAGGAAGAGATCGTTCCGATAGCAATCCCCCAGCCAAAAGGCGAACCAGTGCTCTTTGATACAGATGAGTTCCCAAGGTTTGGCACAACAAAAGAGACCCTTGCAAAACTAAAACCTGCATTTAAAAAGGATGGGACAGTAACTGCGGGCAATGCTTCCGGCATCAACGATGGAGCAGCTTGTGTTCTTCTGATGTCTGAAGAAAAGGCAAAAGAAAAAGGGCTTACCCCAATGGCAACTATCAAAAGCTATGGGTTATGTGGAGTAGCTCCTGAACTGATGGGTCTTGGTCCTATTGGTGCAACACAAAAAGCCATTGAAAAAGCTGGCATAACTTCTGATAAACTCGATCTTATAGAACTAAATGAAGCCTTTGCATCTCAGAGTATCGCTGTTAGAAGAGAACTCGGTTTGAACCCTGACAGGGTTAATGTCAACGGGGGCGCCATAGCTATCGGGCATCCCATAGGAGCAAGCGGTGCAAGAATACTGGTTACACTTCTGCACGAATTACAACGAAGGAAAGGCGCCTACGGTCTTGCAACTCTCTGTATTGGAGGAGGTCAGGGTATTGCCATGGTGGTTAAGAGGTAGCATGGGAAAGAAAGCGGGATTGGAAGGCAAAGTAGCCCTGGTCACGGGAGGATCAAGGGGGATAGGTCAGGCTATCGCCTTGCGGCTGGCGGAAGATGGCGCAGATGTTGCAATCAATTATCAGGCGACCAGAGAGCAGGCTGAAAAGTTATCAAAGATTATTGATCAGATTGGCATGGCAGACGGATTTGATAAATTATCATTGATGTTAGATAAGATGGAGACAAAGGAGCATGCAAAGGAAGTATCAGAGTTAATAGATTCTATGGGCAAGCACTCTATCATATGCCAGGCAAACGTCAATGACTTTGAGCAGGTAAAAAGGATGCGGGACCTGGTTGTGGATCAGTTTGGTAAAATAGATATTCTGGTCAATAACGCAGGAATAGTAAGGGATAAATCTTTTGTTAAAATGACTCCCCAGATGTGGACAGAAGTATTATCTGTGAACCTGGATGGTGCCTTCTACTGCACAAAAGCGGTCATAGAGGGTATGCTGGAGAGGAAGTATGGTAGAATTGTGAATATATCCTCAGTTATCGGGAGAATGGGCAACCGCGGACAGGCGAATTATGCAGCTTCGAAGGCAGGATTAATAGCCCTATCGCAAACGCTGGCAAAAGAATTTGCAGGCAAGGGTATAACCGTAAACGCTGTTGCGCCCGGATTTATTGAAACTGATATGCTAAGATCGGTTCCCAAAGAAATAATGGATAAGATCCTTGCCCAGATACCCCTCGGAAGGCTTGGTAAGCCGTCTGAGGTGGCAGGTGCGGTGGCATACCTGGTTTCGGAAGATGGGGATTATATGACGGGACAGGTTATAGATATAAATGGAGGACTTTACATTTAATCGATTTTTGAAAAATTGGTACTCAATGAAAAATCTGGG
>JAHIFK010000290.1 GCA_018900975.1 Methanobacteriota archaeon | reverse complement strand
ATTTTGGTATGAATATTGTGCAAGTTGTAGGTTCTATCTAAAAATTGTTGCATTGTGGACTTGCATTTGCCGGTTGAAGTTGTTCTTTTTTTTCATACCAGCACACAGAGAGCACAGAGCGATGCCGCTTTTCTCTGTGTACTCTGTGATCTCTGTGGTTTTTCAAACCAGATGATAATATTGAATCACTAACATCACTTTTATTAACCGTGACAACAAATTACAGGAGGTGAAAACGGCGATACTGGGCGCAGGGCTTACGGGTATCACTCTTGCCCGGCTGCTTCTTGAGAAAGGAGACGAAGTCACCCTTCTAGAACGGGAAAAAGAATATGGGGGACTTTGCCGATCCATGACCGTTTCCCGTTTCACTTTTGATATCGGAGGCTCGCATATTATTTTCAGCCGCGATGCGCAGGTCCTGACGTTCATGCGTGATGCGCTTGGCAAAAACAGCCAGCAGACCAAACGCAACACAAAGATATTTTACAAAGGTCTGTTCGTCAAATATCCATTCGAGAACGGGCTTCACGAACTCCCAAAGGATGACCTGTATTTCTGTATAAATGAGTTCATAAAGACACTCATTGCAGTTGAAAAAGGGGAACTCCCTCCACCTTCAAATTTTCGCGAATGGATAAATTACACATTCGGTAAAGGCATCGCAGAACTGTACATGATCCCATACAACGAGAAGATCTGGAAATATCCGACAGAGCGCATGTCCATGCACTGGGTAGATGGCAGAATACCGCGACCCCCTGTTGAAGATGTGATAAAATCCGCCATTGGGATCGAAACAGATGGATATACCCACCAGTCGTTTTTCAGCTATCCATTGAAGGGCGGTATCGAAGCTATGGTCAGGGAAATAGCAAAGCCCATTCAAGAAAATATACAGACAGGATTCCATATATCTTCTGTCAGAAACGAAGATGGGAAATTCATTATCAGTGACGGCAGCCAAGAAATAACAGCAGGGCGCATTGTATCCACAATACCTGTGCAGGAACTTTTGCATTGCCTGGACGGTGTCCCGGAACCGGTCAGGAAAGCGTGCAGCGAATTAAAATACAACTCCATCGCATGCATCTTTATCGGGATAAAAGGCAAAGTCCCTGACATTTCATGGATGTACATACCTGAGAAAGAGCCTGGGCTATTCAACCGCATCTCTTTTCCCTCCAACTATAGTCCCAGTGTGGCGCCGCCAGGACATTCATCAATACTTGTCGAGATAACATATCGCGAAGGCGACGAAGCGTCAGAAATGCCTGACCGCGATATCATTGACCACGTCGTCCGCAGCCTTGAAAAGATGAAAATAATAAAAAGAAATGAAGTAGTATACAGTGAGCTTAAACGGCAGAAATACGCATACGTCATCTATGACCTTGATTACCTCAGGAACATCGATAAAGTCAAAGAATACTGCGCCGGAAGGGGCATCGGTCTTGTAGGGCGCTTTGCTGAGTTTGAATATCTCAACATGGACGGATGTATCAGGAATGCCATGAATTTTGCGGGGAGCTTATGAAGATAAATATTTTTGTGGAAGACCTGCTTTTTCTTAAGTACATCGGTTGTTCTACCGCAGCAAAGACGCTTTACAGGCAGCTTTCCATGATGCCGGGGGTGGAGATATCCTGGAACTCAAAGAGTTCAGATTTTGATGTGGTCCATTATCACTCTTTCGGACCGCTCTCACTTCTTAACAGGAACTATTCCAGGGGCGTCAAGGTACTAACAGCGCATTCAACACCCCGCGTAAATTACGGAAATCTTGCATTTAGCAGGACAATAAATAGTTATTATCCACATGTCTACAGGAAGTTCGATCACATCATCAATATATCAGTCCCTTGCCAGCGGGAGATAAAAGCAATGCTGCCCGATAAGTCAGCAACGCTGATACCAAACGGGATCGACAGGGAATTATTCAAACCAGACCCTGATAAAAGGAAGAGGTTCAGGGAGAAATTCAACATCGGTGAAGATGAAAAAGTGGTACTCACAGTGGCGCAGCAGACGCCGCGAAAGGGCATATATGATTTCCTGGAACTCTCAAAAAAACATCCTGAAATAAAATGGGTGTGGGTAGGTGGGTTCCCGTACGGTCTATTCTCATCTGATTATTTTAACATAAAAAATATGAAGAAAAAATGCGGAAATAATGTGATCTTTACGGGTTTCATCCCTGACATCATAGAAGCGTACAGCGGAGCAGACTTATTCTTAATGCCGTCTTATGCAGAGACTTTCGGGCTAGTCATCCTTGAGGCTTTATCCTGCGGTCTTCCCGTGGTCGCCCGCGACATACCTGAATTCAGGGAGATATTCCACGAAGGAGTTCATTTCTTCAGGGATGCGGACGATGCATCCCTTATTCTCGATGATGATGATTCATTAAAGCAAAGTTCGATCGCCGCCCACGCCTATACTGAGCAGTTCGACATCAAGCGCATCGCAAGTATGCATTACGATCTTTACAGGAGATTAATAGAAAAATGATATCGGTTATAGTTCCAACATTTAATGAAGAAAGGAATATTATAGCCTGCCTCAAATCGCTGTGCAGCCAGACGCTTGCCAGGGATGAATATGAGATCATCGTGGTGGACGGAAATTCAAGTGACAGTACCCGAGAACTTGCAGCAGAATATGCGGATGAGGTTTTCATCCAGACAAGCAAGAAAGTGGGAGGAGCAAGGAATGACGGGGTGATGCGGGCAAAAGGCGATATCGTTGCAACCACTGATGCCGACTGCATAATTCCTCCTGACTGGCTTGAGGTAATAAAGAAGGATTTTGAGAAAAAGGAAATCGTACAGCTTTACGGGACAGTATATCCCATAGAGGACGGGATAAAGAACAGGCTATCCCTCATCGCTGCAAATACATTATCATGCGTGGGTTACTATACAGGGATCTTTTATTACACTCTTGGGTGCAATACTGCATTCAATAAAGAAGCTTTCATCAAAGGAGGCATGTACAGGTGTATTGATGCGGGGGATGACGTTGAGATAGCGTTGCGGATGAAAAAACTGGGTAAAGTAAAATTCGACAGCCGCATGAGGGTCGGGTTCTCGATGCGCAGGTACCAGCAGTTTGGGACGCTTAAATCCCTGTACGAATGGTTCTACATAGTCGCCCGCGGAGGGGAGACTTCGAAATTTTCTTATTCGAAGCGCAAATACAGGTGAGAGCTTAATTTAGCATGTGATATGGAACCATTATTATTTTTTATGAAAAGATAGGATAATATATTTAAACTTCGAGGTTATCATGGATTCCAATCCTTCTGAGAAACTCAAAATAATTGAAAATAAGAAGGCCTAAATGACTGAGGGTTGGCGCGTGTTAAATAGGTAATAATAATGGTAGATCAACAAAGCCTGTTTTGGATAGGATTTATTGTACTTATATTCTTATTGCTGGCCCTGGATCTCGGTGTTTTCAACAGGAAAGCCCATACCATCAAGATAAAAGAAGCCATTTTACTGAGCCTTTTCTGGATATCGATATCTGTCATGTTCAACATCTGGATATATTTCCAGTTCGGTGAGCAGAAAGCCTTTGAGTTCCTGACAGGTTATGTGATAGAGAAGGCACTCAGCGTTGACAACCTGTTCGTGTTTTTGATGGTTTTTTCCTATTTCCATGTACCATCGGCCTACCAGCACAAGATACTCTTCTGGGGCATTCTTGGCGCTCTCATTATGCGTGCAATATTCATCGCTGCTGGCGTAACGCTTATCGAGCAGTTCCATGCAATCATCTACATCTTCGGGGCGTTCCTGGTAATTACAGGCATCAAGATGGCGCTTACGGGCGATAAAAAGATAGACCCTGAGAAAAATCCGGTGCTCAAGTACTTACGCAAAGTAATGCCTGTTGCAGAAGATTACCACGAGGATAAGTTCTTCATAAAAAGGGCTGGAAAATATGTTGCTACGCCGCTGTTCGTAGTACTGGTCGTTATCGAGAGCACTGATGTCCTCTTTGCAGTGGATTCCATACCTGCTATCCTTGCAATCACGACGGACCCTTTCATCATATATACCTCGAACGTGTTCGCTATCCTGGGGCTGCGGGCGCTCTACTTCGCTCTTGCAGGGATCATGCCCATGTTCTACTACCTCAATTACGGGCTTTCGGCAATACTTACCTTTGTGGGTACAAAGATGCTGATCTCGGATTATTTAAAGATTCCTATTATGGTCTCCCTTGGCATTGTGGCTGCCATTCTCATCACTTCAGTTATATTATCGATTATACGCGCCCGTATGTTGGAATACAGAGCAACTGAGTTGAAAAAGTTTCAGTAGCGAGTAGTTGTAGGCTGGGCTGACATTGTTTTCGGGCTTGTAGAATCGCCCACAAATACCGGTTACCTCCTACTTTTTGTATTTGCAGGAGTTGTCCTGATGGGAGCAGTGTTCGAGAAAAGGGCATGGTGCCGCTACCTCTGCTTCCTTGGAGGGCTTTCAAGCAATTACTCCATGAGTTCAGCCCTTGAGCTTCGAACTGATAGCGAGATCTGCAAGACCTGCAAAGACCCGACATGTTACAAAGGAACAGCAAAAGTGGAAGGCTGCTCGATGTTCGAATACCCGAGGACAATGGATTCCAACCGTTTCTGCAACTTCTGCGCAAACTGCATCAAGACCTGTCCACACGATGCCATAAAGATAACACCGCGACCTCCCACTAGCGAACTCTGGTTCATTAAGAAACCCAGGTTTGAAGATTCTTTCCTTGCAACTGCTCTTATCGGGATAGTGGTAAGCCAGACAATTGTCATGCTTGAAGTATGGGAACCCTTCATGGAATGGTTTGAGAGTACGACAGGCATCACAAACTTTACCATTGCATGGACTGTGATTTTTGCGGGAGCCATGCTCATACCTGTTTTGTTGATGCTTGTCTCCAGCTTCATATCGACCCTTTTCCCTGAGAAGATCGGATGCCGGGCATGATACCTGACCAGAATGCCGAAGCAACCCTTGTAGCTGGAAGTATTGTCAAGAAAACGATGTTTTCAAACTTTGTGCGATATGGCTACGCCCTCATACCTCTTGGACTTGGCATCCATCTGGCGCATAATGCAAAACATTTCCTTGGAGAAGGGCTCTCCGCGATATATACATCCGCATCCCTTGTCGGAATGAGTCTGACCGGGGAACTGTCGATCCTGAACATGCCGACTATACAGGTTATCCAGTATATCCTGACATTACTTGGAATTCTGGGTTCGGTATATACAGCGCACAGGATATCACTGAAAAAACAGAGTTCAAAGGCTGAAGTTTTGCCTTATATCCTTTTGATTCTGATATTCGGCGCAATAGCCCTGTGGATGTACTCTGTGCCTATGGCAGCAAGGGCACATTAGAAATATGTGATCAGGAGTTTGAGAAAATGCAACTCCTGTTTTTTTTTAAAGTACTCCGTGTACTCTAGCAGCCGATAATGCATAAACAAATTCAATATTATCTCAGTCATGCACCTTGTGTTCAAGACTTCTCCAAGTCCTGTCCCTTCCAATACCTCAAAAACATCTGTTTTTCCAAGAAGTTCCTGCTGGGTAAAATCATAAATATAAAATCCTTAACGTTACAAGGTGTGTAAACTACGTATATACTTTAAGGTGGGTGTAAAGAGATGGGGTGACCGGATGAGATAGGGGTGGTCAAGAAAGCCCCTATCGGGGCAAAAAAGTCTTTGACATTTGATTGTAAAGATAATGGTTAGAGAATGGATAATTCATGGTTTCCAGAACATGCAGAATACGGTAAAATATTGGAATATTAGTCAGCACCACTCCT
>JAHIFK010000289.1 GCA_018900975.1 Methanobacteriota archaeon | reverse complement strand
GATATATTGGTTTCTCAACAGCGCTTCGACTCTATGACCTCATAGATTACGAACCATTCACCATATTCATCGTGACAGAAAACAAATCCGCTGAGAAAATAATAGGAGAATATACATTCAAATCTGTAGCGATGGGCGAGAAAGCCAGGGGGATGACATATTATAAAGACGTTTATATCTCTACAATGGCAAAGACCTTCTTTGACTGTTTTTATAAACCGCAGTATGGAGGGGGTTATTCAACAATAACGAAAGCATTGCATGATGCTGACATTGTCTGGGATGAGTTTCTGGATCATTTTGACTTTGCATCTAGTTCTTTATGTCAAAGAACCGGATACATCCTGGAGTTGTTAAGCTAGGATACTGATAAAATCCCGGAAGAGGTTTTGCAATACTTCAGAAAAAGGATCAAAAATAACACAAAACTATTACAATCCGGCAGCGGCAAAGGGACCTACATAAAAAGATGGATGCTGCTTGATAATCTGGGGAAAGAAAATATACTCTCATGGTGGTACCATGGCTGATTCTGAAATCTTAAGATATTTGTCTATAAAAACTGGTCTTGGTTTAAAGTTCCTGTCAAAAGACGAGAAGATTTCAATTGCTCTGGAAGATCTGATGGCACGTAAGTTTATCGCTTTATACAGAAGGATGGAAGGGGCAGAAAATACATATATGACATCGTAAATATTAAACTCCGGCGCCAATATGTTCCCGAAGCACCCCCAATTTTACCATTCCCGACACAACGCAAGCAAACCCGTCTGCCAGTGCTACGGTCGTTGGAGGCTGGCTGGGTTTTTCAGTTTTCTTTTTTGCCAGTCGAACAATAGATAGGAGACGTATCCTGTGATTGTGAGAGTAAGATGATGAGTCCGGGATAAGAATAGGAAGGCAAGCATTCGATGGTAGAGGCGAAACAACATAATTCGTTTCATGTTTTCGAGTTGGAAGAAAAGTTAAACAAGATTCTTATACAGCAACTTCAACAAGGCTCAATTCTCCTGCCGCAACAGGATGGACTAGCAAAGTGGATTCGTGAAATTTCTTCATGATTTTATCGATTTTTTCAGAAATATCAGGGGAATAGTAGGCTTCGCCACATTCTTCACATATATATGCAGAAACTTCTTTTATTGTGAGTACTTCCTTCCCCACTTTTACCACAAACTCTGTCTTTCCTTTGATAAGCTTACCTTTACAAAAACTGCATTTATCGGGTCTCATTTCTATCTCCTTATTCTGTATTCAATCCATTTATCATTTTCGGGTATATAAACAGTTATCACCCTGGCGTGATTTGAAATAATAAATTCATCTTTTGCAAATAGTTCTTTTAATCGAGGCAATTTGCTTTTATGCAAGGAAAAGGATGAATATCTTTGGGTTTATCAAATATGGAGGCTGGCGCAGGGCTTTGAGCTATGGGAAAGAGCTAAGTAATGTCAGCACAATTTTACAGGCATGAAATGCATGGTGACTGGAGGCGCGGGCGCTCTCTCCAACTAAGGCGGCGCTGGAGAACAATGGTTCTAAGAGTTCAATTGCGTACCGCTATAATTTTATCATTATCGCTTCTTTAATTCTCTGAGCGACTAATCCCCATTTTAGTTCGTTCCGATAGAGTTAATATTGATTAAATATATGGTTTCCTCCATGCAGACTCAAATCAGAAGATATAATATCGTGGTTAAAGGCAGGGTGCAGGATATAGGATTTCGTGATTATGTGATTGCCCTTGCAAATATGGTAAAAATAAGAGGATATATCTTCAATGATATAGACGGTTCTGTTAGAATGGTTTTAGAAGGGGTTAAGGAAATTGTAAATAATTTTTTAAGTGAGATAAAATCCAGTAAAGATATTGCAGGAGTGGAAATAGAAAGTCTACAGCAGAGAGAAATAGCTGGAGATTTTGATCTTCCTGTGAGATTTGTTAAGCTTTCAACAGACGAGATGTATGATATTGATCGAAAGTTAGGAATTGGTAATGATTATCTTAAAGAAATTAAACATGATACTTCGACTCTACATGATATTAAACACGATACCTCGATGCTTCCTGATGTCAAACGCGATACTTCTGTGCTTCCTGATGTCAAACAGGGAATCGACACCTTGAATGCAAACTTTGATTTGTATATAACAGAACAAAAAGAGCATAACAAGCGCATGGATGAACACAACCAGCGCATGGATGAACACAACCAGCGCCTTGAGAAAATCCTTGAAAAAGTTGCTGAGAGATAGCATAATTTTATTATCACATCGTAAATATTAAACTCCGGCGCCAATATGTTCCCGAAGCACCCCCAATTTTACCACTCCCGACACAGCGCAAGCAATCCCGCCCTGCCAGTGCTGCGGGTCGCATGGAGGCTGGCGCGGGGCTTTGAGCTCTGTGAGAGGATTTT
>JAHIFK010000288.1 GCA_018900975.1 Methanobacteriota archaeon | reverse complement strand
GTGAGCGGAAGCTCAAGCGTCTCCACTACTTCATCTATCTGCTTGCCAAGCCCCCCTATCATGTTATAATCTACATCTGGCGCCTCAGTAAGTTCCATTACCCGCGCACGTACATCTGCGGATTTTGACAGTACCCTGACGATAGAAAGGTTGCCTGTTACTGCAACACGCGAACCCGCCTCGGTCTTTTGTTTCATTTCATCCGGTATTGTCGTGACAATTTCCTGGTTGCTGCCGTGCTGCCTGAGAAGCGCCATACCATCAAACAGTTCCACCACGCTGCATATAAAAAGGGGCGGTTTCTTCAACTGTTCGATCTGCTTCTGGTAATCCGTAATGGTCTGGACATATTTATTATTCAGGATAGCAGCTTCGAGAAGTTTTGAATGCATTTCTTTCATCTGGGTTTTCAGGGCATCTATGGAATCCTGTAGTTCTCTTATCTGGGCCTCATTTACTGAACTATCCGCAGATGGTGTTCTCGCGATCGCATTGTCCATAATAGGCTAAATAGGTTTTATACCATATAAATATTGAGTGCATATGTTTATAATATACCAGCTAAATTAGACCGTTCAATGAAATTAATTGCATTTGTAGGCATGCCAGCATCGGGTAAGTCCGAAGCTTCTGCCGTGGCGCGAAGCTTGAAAATACCCGTCGTCAATATGGGCGACGAGGTACGGGAAGAAGCAAAAAGAAGGGGTTTGCCTCCCACGGATGAGAATATCGGCGGTACAGGCACAGCTTTACGCAGGGATGAGGGTATGGATGCCATTGCAAAGCGCTGCGTTCCAAAGATACGGGCGCAAAGGAGCGATGTGGTAGTTGTTGACGGGACAAGGAATATAGAGGAAGTAAATTACTTCAAGAATCATTTCGGGGACGATTTTAAGCTTATTGCGATCAATGCGCCGTTTGACTTGAGGTTCGAAAGAGTAAAAAAACGCGCCCGTTCAGATGATATGAATGGGATCGAGGAATTAAAAAGACGTGATGAACGTGAAAAGAGCTGGGGCCTGGAGAAGGCGATGGATATGTCAGACATAACACTTAATAATACTCGTTCCATTGAAGAATTCCAGGAAGAAATCAGAAAATTGTTCCGAACAGTATGAACACAATTGTCACGATATCTGCGCTCGTATATCCAACTGAAATAGAAGAAAGTGTAAGAACAGCGATCACAAACATATTCCCTGTTGATCTTAATCTTCGGAATTTCGGGGCACCTCAACTTTATGGTGAGGGTGGCCTTGAAAGCCTGAGAAGACTTCATACTCTTTTGAGAGAGTTCCGTATCCTAGATGCAGCCAGGCGCATCCTTATAAACGGAATGGAAGGTAATAACACACAATTTCGCCTGAATAAACAGGTCGCTTTTGTTGGAAAGGTGAATTTCCCTGCTGGAGAGGAAAGCTTGGGCTCGATACATGTTGAGATATCAGCAGATAACACAGAAGACTTGATAATGATAATAGATTGGCTCGCGCCTGATACTGTGGAGGGAGAGCCTGTCAGGGAGATAGAGTTGTAATGGGTTTTGCGGAATACCTGGGAGCCAGGGAATTTGCATCAAGCATCGGTCAGCCTGTAATTACATATATTTTCATAGTTGCTTTATTAATGGGTTTTCTGTCTATCCTGTTTTTAAGGAATGCGAAGGAGGATTATTTCAATTATTTGATTAAACTCCTATACATCCAGACCGGTCTTTATATTGTTGGCTTTATTATTATAATCTGGTTCCATGTCCGGATTTATAATACAGTATTGATCGAATACCCTCTGGACATGCAATTACCTGTAGAGAGCAGCCGTTTTGCCATACCCCTGTGGATCGAATCTGAAAAGCTGTATTTCTGGGCGATGATCGCATCGGTTTTTGCATTGACGTTAAAAGGACGCAAAGAACTTCGATCCTTTCTGGGTGTAATATTATCTGTTTTTTCATCGATCGTGTTTTTTTTCTCAAACCCGTTCAAGGAACCCCTTCCGATAGTGCACGGCGAGATAAACCGATGGTATGCAGCCCTGGCTGGCGATGGGAATATCTATCAGATAGCTGGGACGCTTTATGGACGCATTACGTATTACTACAATTCAACTTACATGTGGACTCACCCTCCAATGCTGTTCATAGCGTATGCATCACTTATTATCACGTTCGCAGCATGCGTCTTCATGCTGTGGCGGCATGTCAGTCAGTATGATCAGATCGCTTACAAGTACGCAAAACCCGGGTATATCCTGCTCACGGCAGGAATGCTTATCGGCTACCCCTGGGCTATAGAGGCATGGAAGGACAGCGCATGGTGGTGGGACCCAAAGATAAGCGGCTCTATAATGATGTGGGTGCTTTACAGCGCTTACCTGCACGCCCGCATTTATGTTGACAGGGGAAAATTGTGGAAGACCACTGCGCTCCTTGGCGTGCTCTGTTTTGTAACGCTTGTATTTACTTATCTTCTCACCTATATCATCCCGGGGATACATTCGGTGGTGCAGCCGTGAAACCGAAAAAATACGATTATTATCTCATTGTCCTGACAACGCTCATTCTTTTTGCGATAGGTATTGTGTGCGTTTATGGTATTACATATTACAATTATCTTGCATCAACTCCAGGATGGACAGGGACGACCGTATACCCGCAGTTCATAGATGATATGAACTCATACCTGTACCCTTTCCTGGTACTGCTCCTGATATCACTTGGTTTATGCATACCGAAAAGACTTTTTGAACAGGAAATCCTTGTAAAAATAAGGTTATATTGTGATGCTGGGTTCGTCGATGCTGCATCTGGGTATAGTAATACTGATATTTAATTTTGTGACGCTAAGAGATAGTCAGTTTCATATTTTGATCTTCTGGACCGGGACTCTGTTTGTCACAGCAGGGAATATTTTTTCATTTTATCCCGAAAGGATGAATTCCTTATTTAAGAAAAATACAAAATGAATTTATATTAAAATTCACAATTGGTGTTAGATGGATACTATGATGGAATTCGGGACAAAGCGGGTAAAGCCAAATATAAGGACACTTTTTGATATGAAAGATGTCATTTACGACAGGAAATGGCTATCTTCTGCTGAAAATTTTGAGCTGTATTATATGTATCGCGACCTGTCGCTCAGCAAAAATGATGCGGCTGTTGCGAAAGAGCACGGGCTCAGGTACGATATTACGGTCATTCCCCCCTGTATGCTTGGGTGTGAATTCGTAAAAACAGCAGGACATTATCATCCTTGCGTGCCCGGGACTGATGTCACATTTCCCGAAGTATACGAAGTATTGAGCGGTGAAGCCCATTATGTCATGCAGCAACCTGATAATAATTCAATAAAAGATGTAATACTGGTAAAAGCGCAACAGGGGGACAAGGTGATCATACCACCGGGGTATGGGCATCTCACGATCAACGCTTCCAACAAGGTGCTCAAGATGGCGAACTGGGTGGCTCGTGACTTTGAATCGATATATTCACCCATAAAGGAAAAAGGAGGGGGCGCATATTTTATCCTTACAGATGAGATTGTGAGGAATCCTTCATACGATAACGTGCCTGAATTGCGGGTATCAGCGCCGACCAATATCAAAGAATCGGGTTTTGTTAAAAACAGGGAAATGTATGGGCTGGTGAGAGATATAGGGAAACTGAAGTTCCTGACAGAACCCCATGAGTACGGGTGGCTGTTCAAGGAGTTGTACGGGTAATAAAATAGGGATATGAAAGGCGATTACAACTCATTTTTTTACCATATCCGCTATCTTCTTCCCAAGCTTCCTGCACTCCTCTATACCCTCAGCCTCAGGAGTGCGTTTTATCCTTAATGACGGCTCTATCACATTCATCCCATAACCTTTGAGCATATTTGTTAATACTATCGGCCCCTCTCCGCTCCACCCGTATGACCCGAAGGCCGTTCCAATCTTGTTCTTCAGGGGAACGTTTTTAAGACTTTCAACGTACTTGAAAACCGATGGCATTCCGGCGCCCTTGTAAGTAGCCAGACCTATCGCTATTGCATCTGCCTTTTCCACATCGCAAGTTTTGCCATGTACTCACCTCACTCTACCTTTTTGAACATCCCTTTTGGGGCATTGCAGATAGGACACCTGTCAGGCGCGCCATTTTCAACCGTGTTGCCGCATATCTGGCAAACATAATAATCCGTCTCCTTGTTCTTGCCAAGACTGTCAAGAGCCTTCTGGTAAAGACCAGCATGGATCTTCTCGACCTGGTTCGCAACATCAAAACTGAGTATTACGGCATCCGATACTTTTTCATTTTTTGCCTGTTCGATGAATCTGGGGTACATTTCCTTGAATTCCTCTGTTTCTCCTGAGATAGCACTTTTGAGATTATCCTTTGTTTTTCCTACGCCCCCCATCACTCTAAGGTGGTTCTTTGCATGCACTGTCTCTGCATCCGCTGCTGCGCGAAACAGCTTGGCAACCTGTTTGTAACCCTCCTGGTCTGCCTTATCAGCAAATACCAGGTATTTCCTGTTCGCCTGTGATTCTCCGGCAAAAGCCTCTTTCAAATTATCCTGAGTTGTCATATTTTCACCTTGTCTTACTTCCACTCAACTAACTTCTTTTCTGCGATTCGTTAAATATTTTTCCCATGCTGCCACAAGGTTTAAGAAATCACACCCGAATCAGAACGTACATGAATTACAGGGTCATTTTTAACGTACTCGGAACAGTGATAAAGTTCCTTGGGATTTCCCTGTTAGCGCCTCTTCTGGTGGCGCTCTATTATCAAGAGCCAGACTCCATTCGGATCTTTGCGATAGCATCAATATTAACGTTCTTTACTGGTTTACTGCTTGAGAAAATATTCAGATCAGATTTCGAGGAGCTTTCCCACAGAGAGAGCATTGTGATAGTGGCAATGGGCTGGCTGCTTGCTGCTGTATTCGGGGGCATCCCTTTCCTGCTGGCAGGAATATCTCCAATAGACTCTCTCTTTGAGGCAATGTCCGGGTTCACCACCACAGGATCGAGCATTCTACCGGATATTGAGATGTATTCAAATAACGATCTAAAAAGCATCATTTTCTGGCGAAGTATGACCCAGTGGCTCGGAGGCATGGGTATCATAGTCCTTGTACTTGCTATACTTCCCAGGATAGCTGTTGCTGGAAGGCAGATGTTCAAGTCAGAAGCCCCGGGTCCGATGAAGGATAAATTAAAACCCAGACTGAAAGACACGGCGCAGATCCTGTGGCGGGTCTACATCATCTTCACGCTCCTTGAGATCGGGCTTCTCTATTATGCTGGTATGACAATGTATGACGCCACAGTACATTCTTTCTCTACGCTTGCCACTGGCGGTTTCTCCCCAAATAACCAGTCCATCGGAGGTTACGGAAGCATCAACATCGAACTAATTATTCTTGTTTTCATGATCATAGGAGGTTCGAACTTTAACCTGTTCTACCGCACGTTGAACGTGAACTGGAAGTCGCTTATCAGCGACAGGGAGTTCCAGGTATATGCAATGATCATTCTTACATCGACCGCAGTCATCACCATGCAGCTATGGGAGGTAGGTAAAACAGTAGAAGAATCGGTCAGGTACGCTTCATTCCAGGTAGTGTCCATTATTACCACCACAGGGTTTGCATCCACGGATTTTGGCCTCTGGCCTGAATCCACCAAACTTATCCTGCTGCTGCTAATGTTCGTTGGAGGCTCTGCCGGTTCCACAGCCGGGGCGCTCAAGGTAGTACGCGTTGTACTTCTCATGAAATACGGCGCCCGTGAGATATACAAATCCATCCATCCCAAGATGGTAAGACCTATAAGGCTTGGAGATACTGTAATTCCTGAGGATGTTATGCAGGCTATCTTCTCTTTCTTTATTCTTTATCTTCTGGTATTTGTGGGAAGTTCACTTGTACTTAGCATGCTCGGACTTGATTTCATGAGCAGCATCAGCGCGTCCGCAACTACGCTTGGCAACGTGGGTCCGGGTCTAAGCTCACAGGTGGGTCCAATGTCGAATTTTGCGTCGCTGCCGGTTGTCGGAAAGCTCGTCCTGATACTCAATATGTGGATCGGAAGACTTGAGGTAATGACCGTGCTCGTGCTTTTCGTCCCATCCTTCTGGAAAAAATAGTGTCAAAAATTGGAGAATAAATGATCAAGTCTTATCCCCTCTCTTTCTTCCATTTCTCATAAGCCTTATTCATAGCCCTTTTCACAGGTATCTGCTTGATCTTCCTCACAGCCTCTTCCCTGTCCGTACCCTGTTTTGCAGCAGCATGATACATCTTCAGTCCTTCGCCTGATGATGTCTCCCATCCTGCCCAGACTGAGAAAAGACCGCTTTTTTTTGCGGCTTTGAGGAGTTCATCTCCAAGAGGTAACTGAGGAGCTCGCAGATGATATCTGCATTTATATCCTCAGGCGCAGGTTCGCGGACATTGGCGTCTATTAGTTCAAGTTCCGCACCAGGTATAGCCTTTAGCGTTAGCGCCCCAAGATATTCAAGTACCGGCGGCGCCATCGGGACTCTGCCGGAAAAAGGAAATGGCGGAGAGATCAGGCAGATTTTCATATCTTTTTAACCAAACGTCATCGTATACTGCCAGTATGTGCCTGTCCCGAAAATACCGAAAAGCAGGATGTGTTTGACCATAAGCATTTTTTTCCTGAGCTTTTCAGCGTCCTCACCATAGACGTTTTCAATATAGGTGAACGTTCTTCCCATGCCAGTAAGAAGCACGATGCCAACACATGCAAGGCCGAGGTAGAAGAATTCGGTCTCCAGTGGCGAAAGTGCCTGAGTAAGTTCCGGGTTTCTTGATTGAAGATTGTTGATCCAGTAAATAGCCAGGACGGTCGCAGCCCAGCAGCCTGCTGCGAAGTCGTGAATGAATCCCACAAATATCGTTATTGATTTTTTCAAATGCTCACCCTATCCGCTTCACCACGAGCACTGCCCCATCTTTCCCTTCAATTATCACTTTTGTCCCTGGCTCAATATTCTCCTGCGACTTTGCAAGCCATAATTCTCCCAGGTATCTCACATAACCCTTACCAACAGGTGTTATCTCGTCTATGGTTTCTGCCGTATCCCCTATTATTTCCCCTACAACAGGTCTTTTTACCCGTATTTCCATCATTTTATATATTGCAAATGCAAGGAATATCCCTAAAACGATAGCAGGCACAAGAAGGCTCAATAGCATATTTGTCTGGAATTCAGGAGAGTACATGTTGGGATAGCCAGTTGGTACGAGCAATATGGTTCCAAGGGCAACGCATGCTATTCCAGCCACACCGAAAATCCCGAAAGTAGAAATATGCAGTTCGAACAGGATAAGTCCAATCCCGAATGCTATCAGGAAAAGTCCTGCAACATTGATCGAGAAACCAAGACCAATAAGCCCAAGACTTAATGAGATCACTCCGAATATTTCAGCGCCGTAACCCGGGCTTGTAAGCCCGAATATGAGCGAATATATCCCGATAAACAATAAGAGTGATGCCAGTATGGGATTTGAAAGTGTGCTCATGATCATCAATCTCATGGAGGGTGAGTGATATGTATATTCTACTCCGGATGTCTTTAGCACCTTGCCCTTGACTGTCATTCCGTCCACCTTTACCAGAAGGTCTTCGATGCTTTCCGCAATCACCTCTATCACTTTCGCTTCCTTTGCCTCTTCAGCATTAAGGTTGAGGTTGGTTGTGATGAACTGCTCTGCAGCACTCTCATTTCTTCCGTGCTGCTTGGCTTTCTCTTTTGCCAGCGCAACGATCGCGTTAATTATCTTCTCTTCTGTTACTGGCTTTATTCCCTCACCTGACATCTCTACAGGCTGTGCTGAGCCTATTATCGAATTCGGCGCCATGGCAGCCACATCTGTCGCAAGGAGTATGATGGTTCCGGCAGACCATGCTGTAGCGCCTTTGGGGTAAACATACCCAATGACAGGGACCGGGGAATTCTGTATATGGTCAAGTATTTTTTTTGTTTCATCAAGTCCACCCCCCGGCGTGTTCATAGTTATTATCAATGCCTGCGCATCAGAAATCTGTGCATTTGCAAGAGCCTCGCTCACGATATCATCACTGGCAGGTGTTATGGCGTCGTTCAGCTCGACAACGATGACCTGTGCTCCCGCTATATGCGTAAGACTAAGAAAAACAAAAAAAAGAAAAAAAGCCTTCATTTATGTTCAGTTTTTGAGAAGGCTCCGGTCAGTCCTGCAATATTGCTTATATCTCCGCCAGGGGCGCCTGTCGTGACCACTATCATGTTCTTCTCACGCGCTATTTCGGCAAGGGTCTGGAGTTCCCTCAGCCTCATGGAGATGGGCACTTTCTGGTATAATTCAGCAGCCTCTGTCATCTTCATGCTTGCCTGGAACTCACCCTCTGCAAGGATTATCCTTGATCTGCGCTCTCTCTCTGCTTCAGCCTGCTTTGCAATGGCTCTCATCATTGAGTCCGGAAGGCTCACATCGCGTAAGGTCACCGCAGATATCTTGATACCCCATGGGTCTGTCGCCTCGTCAAGGACTACCTGGAGTTTCTTATTAAGCTCATCGCGTTTTGAGAGCAGGTCATCAAGATCGATCTGACCGATAATATCTCTAAGCGTCGTCTGTCCGAGCATGCTGGTAGCTACCCAGAAGTTCTCTACCTTGGTGATCGCATTCTGGGGCTCTATGACACGATAATAAATGACTGCATCAACATCTACCGTAACATTGTCCTTTGTTATTATGGTCTGCTTCGGTACATCTATCGTGACTATCCTCAGATCAACTTTTACGATACTGTCGATTATTGGGATGATCAGGAAAATCCCGGGTCCTTTCACCCCGATCAATCTCCCCATCCTGAAGATAACAACTCGTTCATACTCTCTAACGACTTTTACAGACTGCGCAAGTATTAATACGACCAATACAAGAGCAGCCATTATTGGAAATTCAAATGCCATTATATATCACCCTTGATTTCAATAGTACAAGGTTATATAAAGAACTTACCCTGATTTAATATTTATAATTGCAGTATAAAAATAGCTATTGAAAATAAAAAATACACTATGCGCATCGAATTATTATGCCACAAAAAGAACAAACCGGGCTTGATGAACTTATAACACAGGAAGAAAGAGAACACCTGCTAAACGGGCTGCACAGGTTCCTGGCATGGGTTGGAGAGCCGCTTCCCGAAAATGTGGAAGTGAACGGGAATAACATAGAAGTACATGACGTGATATGGAGCTGCATTCATAAAAAAGAATTCTCGGAAAAGGAAAAAAAGAGTTTCCTGGAGCTTGTCCGGATGCTTGAGGAAAAAGAAAAGCTCGGTGAGGAGTCCCTCAGGAAATCCTCGCTTACCCGGGAAGAAGCAAAAAAACTATATCATGAATCCGCAGCCCTCATTCGCGCAATCATGGATATCAGGGATTGTGAAGCCGGAAATGTCAAATTGAAAGAACCGGATATGGAAATAAGAC
>JAHIFK010000287.1 GCA_018900975.1 Methanobacteriota archaeon | reverse complement strand
ATCTGTTTGTGAATGGAATTCCGAAAAGGACGATACTTTACAATTCTGAAAAGGATGGTGTTGCGTTTGGATGAAAATATCAAAAATCACAAAAAAAGGGAGATTATCGAAGAAACAATAAATAAATTAGACATCGGTGAAAGCGACTTGAAAAATCTGGAACGGGTCAGGAAAAATCTCTGGAAAAAGGAAAAATTGAAGTTATAAAATGGCACGCACAAAATCTAAAACAGAACTTTTCGGCAAGCATCCGCTGGCTAAATCTATTGAGCCTGTCATAGAAAAATGGTCACAGGAAAATTATCCCGCAGTCAACGGAAAACAAATCACCCACGCAACCAGAGAACTGATGGATTACTGGTTCTCGGATATGGCACATGAAGGAGAAGCTTTCCACATTTGCCAGAGACGCGCCATAGAGACAATCATCTATTGTTACGAGGTACTCAACATACCGCATGTGGAAGCATTATTTGAGCTGTTCTCATGCGAATTACTTGAAAAAGAGAACTTGCGCCACGGGATCAAATCCATGGAGCATCCGAGGTTTGCCATCAAGATGGCTACAGGGACAGGGAAAACATGGGTCATAACAGCCCTGATAATATGGCAGTACTGGAACAGGGTAAAATTAAAGGATAAAAGGTTCGCATCCCATTTCCTGCTTGTAGCCCCGGGAAATATTGTTTATGAGCGACTGCTTGATTCTTTCCTCGGTAAGAAAAGGAATGGTAAAAGACAGACCATGACAGCGGATTTGAAAAAATCCCTATTCATGCCTGATAACCTGAGGCAGGATTTTGATCTCAGGATATTCTCAAAAGAAGATTTACAAGAAAATATGCCATTCACAGAATCGCCTTTTATCCTGATAACCAACTGGCATCAACTGATGGATACGTCAAGACAAAAAGAAATCACTCTTGCAGAAGATATGGGTATCGAAATCAAGGATGCAACGGTTTCACAGCGCGTTGAGCGTTTCATGGATTTTCTGACATACAACGGCGACCTCATGGTTATCAACGACGAAGCGCACCACGTACACAATGCCTCGGATGCAGAGCAGAAGCGCTGGCAGGAATCCATCGAAGAATTAAGGGAGAAGATCAAACAAAATAAAGACCCTCTTTTCACTCAGCTTGATTTCACAGCCACGCCATTCACCATCAAAGGAAAGAAAAAAGAATTCTTCGCTCATGTGGTTTATGATTATGGGCTTGTGGAAGCTATGCATGCAATGCTGGTAAAACAGCTTTTCATAGAAAAGAGCAGCCTTCTCTCAAATAAAATAGAATCGCTGCCCGAATCTGAAAAATTAATGGTCACTGCCCACAGGGACGAGAGAAACGAACCCCTTGAGCTTTCAGAAGTCCAGAAACACATGATAGATATCGGACTCGCAAAGCTCGATGCTCTGCAAAACGATTTCAATAAATTCGAAATCAACAAAAAACCGGTCATGTTCGTTATGGCTGACATGAACAAAGAAGCAGACTTTATTGCTGATTATATCAAGCAAAAGACGGATTCAGCTGGAAGATCATATGGAGATGACTCCAAAGGCGAGCAGGTGGTGACGCTGCACATCGGAAAAAAGGATTCGCTATCGGATGAGGATTACGAAACCCTGCGGAACAAAGTATTCTCAAGCGATGATGCTTCAAATCCTGTCCGGGTAATCGTCAGCGTTCTTATGCTGCGTGAGGGATTCGATGTCAAAAATGTTTGCGTTCTCGTAGTGCTTCGGCGCTCGGATTCTGACCTCCTGACAGAACAAGTGATAGGCAGGGGCATAAGGCAGATGTTTTCTGAGCCAGAATACCGACCTGAAAAAGTTGAGAACTACCAGAAAATAAAGAACAAAGAGCCCCTTATCAATTCATATGACTTGCTTTTCGTGGTAGAACACCCCAAATATAACGAGATATATACCCAATTGACCGAAGCGGGCGCAGCGATAGCAAGCGGCAGTTCTATCGATATATCCCTTGATACCAAAAGTGTACTTATCAATATCGACGAGGAAAGAATTAAAAGGTTTGATATGAGCTGGCCGGTTTCATTCGCATATAAAACTGAAGAAGAAATTGATTTTTCATATTTCAATCATAATGAGCTGCCATTTTTTGAAAAACCATTAGAAGAAATAATCCAGACCAGAATACTGATCACAGATTTTCATCCTGATACAAAATATAGAAGAGAATGGGAACTTGAAGAATCAAATTTCTCATACAGCGTATTCCTGCGCAATGCTGTTAAAGGCATTATTGGGGGAAATCGGAGATCTGCCTGGCTTACACGTTTTGGGCCTGATATTACGGGTATAGTCGATCAATATATTTCAATTCATCTTTTTGGAAGAAAAATCGATTTCAATCTCGATGAAAATTTGAGGAGATTAAGAAATCAGCAAGTTTTTGATTTTGTTGTAACCGAGGTCAGAAAAAAGTTAATGAAATTCATACAGAATGCTAAATCAAATGAAATTATT
>JAHIFK010000286.1 GCA_018900975.1 Methanobacteriota archaeon | reverse complement strand
TTCACTTCGGTCTTTACCCCCAGAAAAGCATCAACGATCTCTTTCCTGTTCTCCTCTATAAGATTCGATATCTGAACCTCAATATATTTACCCATCTGATTCCTCCGATTGTGTTATTACGGGCAATAGACCCGTTTTTCTTAACTCTTAAGAAGGCTTTCCAGCCTGCTCTGGTCGATCTTTTCCTGGCTGAACAACTCTTTTGTTGTAAAGAACTTGCTTTCTACCTGCAGCACAGGCGCGGACATGGTGAACACGCCGTTCATACGCAGTTCGGTAAGCGCTGCCGGAGTGGCCATATTTATTTCTTTATACTGTATGTTCCTTGTTTCAAAAAATTGCTTTAGTACCCTGCAATTTGGACAATTGGTCGTTGAATATATCTGTATTTCTTGCATAGCCGTCTCCTTGTAACATGTCAATTGATTTCTGGAGCATATAATATTTTTTCACACCACATCTGGATACAATCAGTATTGTATGTTATCTGATCTGTTATCAGATATGATAAATTATTATCTTAATTGTTACCATATTTGTTATCAATTAAATAATAAAGAATTTAAAGAAAATAATTATGTATTAGACCATTGTGTTAAGCCATATTTATGTTCCTCAAATTCAAGGATGAAGTATCATCAGTACTCACAAAAGCGCTTATAGATGCCGGTTTCGAGGCAGACGGCCCTGCGCTTGACGAATCGCCTCATGCGGATATTTCATCGTCCGTTGCATTCAGGCTGGCGCCGAAATACAAGAAAAGCCCGAAGCAGATATGTGAAGCTATCCATAAACATATCAAAATTTTGCCTGACTCCTATATAGAAAGGGCTGAGGTTGTAGGGCCTTACATCAATTTTTTCGTAAGCCGCGCTTACCTCAACGAGACTGTTCTTCGCGTCATGATCGACAGGGAAAATTTCGGGAACCTGAACAATACAGGCAAAGTCATACTTGAGCACACCTCCGCAAACCCCGACGGACCTTTGCACATCGGACACATCAGGAACTCAGTGATCGGTGATACTCTCGCCAGGATATTGAAGCGCGCTGGATACGATGTAGAAACCCAGTATTACATCAACGATATGGGAAGACAGATCGCGGTTGTGGTCTGGGGACTCATGAACTTCAAGTTCGACACGGCGAAAAAGAAAGACCACGCAATCGCGGATGTATATATTGCCGCGAACAAGACGCTCGTTGATGAAAAAGAACACTCGCCCGAAGTGGATGGTATAATGAAACAGTATGAAACCGGGGACGGGGAGATAGTTACGAAATTCAAGGATGCCATTGATACGGCCATGGAAGGGATAGAACAGACGCAGGACCGCATGAACATCCATCACGATAAGTTCATCTGGGAATCGCAGTTCGTGCGAACTGGGGACGTTAACAGGATGATGGACCGCGTTAAAAAACTCGATAATACTTTTTTCAAAGACGGCGCCTTCATGGTTGACCTGAAAGAGGCAGGCATAGAAAAAACTCTTGTCATCCAGCGTTCTGACGGCACTTCGCTCTACACCACTCGCGACCTTGCATACCACGAATGGAAAGCAGGGCAGTGCGACAGGATGATAGACATACTCGGCGCAGACCACAAGCTCATATCATCCCAGCTAAAGGTTGTGCTTCGGATATTGGGACTCAGGGAACCCGAGGTCGTCATCTTCGAGTTCGTTTCACTTCCCGAAGGCTCAATGAGCACACGGCGCGGCGTGTTCATATCGGCTGACGAACTTCTGGACGAGGTAAAGAAGGCTGCATACTCTGAAGTCAGCAAAAAGCGTCCGGATAAGGATGAGGAGTTCAGGAATAAAGTGGCCGAGTTCGTGACCATAGGCGCGGTCAGGTACGATATCGTTCGCATCTCTCCTGAAAAAGCCACCACATTCAACTGGGCTGAAGCAGTTGACTTTGAGAAGCAGGGCGCGCCATTCATTCAATATTCCCATGCAAGGGCGTGCAGCATAATCAAGAACGCGAAAGATGAGGGTATAGAGTTCGAGAAATTCGATGCAGGAATTCTGCTTGAAGATCAGGAGGTTGCGCTGATCAAGAAACTTGCGGGTTTTGAGAATGCCATTGACACTGCAGCTCGCGAGCTAAAGCCTAACATTATCGCTATCTATGCACGGGAACTTGCAGACGCTTTCAACCAGTTCTACAGGTATGTCCCTGTAATAAGCGCAGAGCCGGATTTCCGACCTGCGCGCCTTGCGCTTGTGGAATGCTCCCGCATCGTGCTCGCGAACGCCCTTGACACGCTCGGGATATTCGCGCCCGAAACAATGTGAACTATGAAAATAATTTCAATCGTGGGTTATAAAAAAACAGGCAAGACAGCGTTAGTGGAACAGCTTGTAAAGGCGCTTAAGGAGCACGGTTCTGTGGGCACGGTAAAGCACCTTCACGACCACAGCCTGCACACACCCGACACTGATACCTGGAAACATGCACGAGCAGGTGCGGATGTTGTGATAGGGGTAACACCGCATGAACTTGTAAAATTCTCGAATGAGAACAGCCTTGACTGCGCCATTTCTGAACTTGCAGACGAGGGTATGGACTTTGCGGTAGTGGAGGGTTGGAAGGACAGCGATATCCCAAAAATCGCGCTTGGCGATGTTGATGTTCCGAACATCATTCTCAGGCTGGACATACAGGAAAACGCAGATATTGATATGATCGTGAATATGGTGCAGAATCAGCCTGAATATCATACTCTCGAATCGCTGGTGAAAAGGATCAGACAAACAGGTGAGATAGAAAAAGCAGGAGCTATCGGTACTTTCACAGGCATAGTAAGGGCGGTTTCAGAGAATGCACGCACGGAGTTCCTTGAATTTGAGACGTACAGCGAGGTTGCCAGGCAGAAAATGGATGAAATATGCCAACAGCTAAAACAGAAAGATGGCATTATCGATGTACTTATGCATCACAGGACTGGCGTTATCCAGAAGGGAGAGGATATCGTGCACATCGTTGTGGCAGCGGGTCACAGGGAACAGATGTTCCCGGTGCTGCGCGAAGCCATCGAACGGCTCAAGGCGGAAGTGCCGATATGGAAGAAAGAGCATGCCTTGGAGGGCGAGTGGTGGGTGCACGATACCGCAGGAAAAAAAGGAAAAAAGAAGGGGAATAATCCCCGCAACTAATTAAATCCTGCCGCGAAGCTGCATTGCTTTGACCACGCGCTCTACCGCAACCACATAGGCGGCTTTTCGCATGTTGACATTGTATTTGTTGGAAGCATGGAGTGTAGCATGATATGCACTTGTCATCTTCTTGTCCAGACGCTCATGAACAAGAGCCTCCTCCCAATAATACATGTAGAAGTTCTGGACCATTTCAAAATAGGATACAGTCACCCCGCCTGCATTGGCAAGGAAGTCAGGGATCACATGAATACCGTTATTGTACAGGATCTCATCTGCTTCAGGTGTTGTAGGCCCGTTTGCCAGTTCACATATTATCTTAGCCTTGATATTCGATGCATTATCGCTTGTTATAACGTTCTCAAGCGCTGAAGGGATCAACAAATCAACATCCAGTTCCAGTAGTTCTATATTTGATATGGGTTTGCTATTGGGGAAACCCACAACTGAACCGGTCTTAACTTTATGTTTGATGACTGCTTCTACAGCAAGTCCATTTTCATCCATTATGCCTCCCTTGCTATCGCTTACAGCCACTACTTTGCAGCCAAAAAGCGAGGATACAAGAGATGCTGCGAAGTGACCGGCATTTCCAAAGCCCTGTATGGCCACCGTTGCTCCTTTAAGGTCAATACCCAAATAATTCGCAGCCTCACGGATAGTATAACAGCCGCCACGTGCAGTTGCATCGCCGCGACCAGCAGAACCGCCCAATTCGAGAGGCTTACCAGTGATCAGACCAAACTGGTTCTTCTGGTAGATCTTTGAGAACTCGTCCATCATCCAGGCCATTATCTGGGGGGTTGTATAAACATCAGGAGCGGGGACGTCCTTCTCAGGACCCACTACCTCGGATATGGACTGAATATAAGCCCTGCTTAAGCGTTCCAGTTCACCATCTGACATTTCCTTGGGGTTACAGATCACTCCACCCTTTCCGCCGCCAAGGGGCACGTCCACAATAGATGTCTTCCACGTCATCCATGCTGCAAGGGCCTTCACAGTATCTATTGTCTCATCAGGGTGGAACCTTATCCCCCCCTTCATTGGTCCGCGTGCATTATTGTACTGCACCCTGAATCCCTTGAATACGCGAAAATTACCGTTGTCCATACGTACTGGTATTGACACATGTATCTCTCGCATAGGGACTCTGAGGATATCTCTTATGCTGTCATCCAGGTTCAATATTCTAGCACATTCATCCAATTGCCTTTGCGCAATCTCAAATGGGTTGTTTTCTGACATTTTGTGTACCTCTCTATATCACTATATATTTATATCAACAATATTATTAATTTTGTTTCATGTTATGATGTAATATTATAACTTGCGTTTGGTTTGCAAGTTTCACTATTGATAAGGCCTCATGCTTAACATGCGTGCACCCCTTACCTACTATATACTATATAAAGACAGAAAAATTTTATCAAATCATCGTACATATATAAAGAGGAAATCACCTTCCGCTTCCTTGTGTTCGCGAGAACACAATAACAATTTGTTAATATTGTAGAAGAAGACCGGTCTGAAATAGACGGAGTCATGTTCCTCCCAAC
>JAHIFK010000285.1 GCA_018900975.1 Methanobacteriota archaeon | reverse complement strand
ATGGCTAGTTTGGGTAACGAGATCAAAGTCTCAAAAATCCAACAGCCTTCACTGCCCATATCAAGCATATAAGCATCAGAAAAAGTAATAAAAGTTTTTCATGCTTCATGCATGAGCGCTAGCTCATGAGCGTTTGGGTAGGTTTTGCAAAAGAATCACGATTGCTTCTCTGTATAGTGGTTGGCCCAAGGCTTCAAGAGTCTGCAGACAAATTGATCGAAGGAATTGATTCGTGCCTGGATAAGAAGAAGGAATTACCTTTGTTTGTAAGTGATGGAAACAATCAATATACAGTGGCTCTTTTTAACATGTATAGTGAAACGGTTACGCCCGATAGAACTGGTAGGAGGGGAAGACCTGAAGTACCTTATAAAATACCAAGAATGGATTTGAGGTATGCTCAGGTCATTAAAGAACGTGAAGGTGGGAAACTTGTTAAGGTTCATAAAAAGATAATTTTTGGCGAAAAAGAGGATATTTCTCAATCTGATATCACAACATCACATATAGAACGACAAAATTTGACATTCCGGCAAGAAAATGAGCGTCTTGCAAGGAAAACAACAGGCTTTTCAAAGGCAGATTACTGGTTGGAAAGGCAAATGATCTTCTATATGGCATTTTTTGATTTTGTAAGACCACATTCAGGGTTAAAATTAAAAATAGAACCTGAAGATGATGATATTACAAATAGGAAGTATATGCAGAGAACACCCATGATGGCAACAGGCAAAACAGACCACATTTGGTCTTTGGAGGAGATGCTTACTTTTCCTTATTATAAAACATCAGTAAGTTAAGGGGTCAATACCAAAGAATGAAAGCCAAGAATATCAATTTTTCGGAATAAAATTCAGGCGCAAGATAGGGGTATGCGTTTATACTTTCCTATGCGTTGAAAAAAATAAAATTAACGTGGTCGTAACAAAGATGGAAAGAAAAATTGAGACCGATATTCTCAAGTCGTTGGTTTTCTATGGGTTCTTTCAACCATCAGAAGCACAAGAAGAAGAGATAACAACAAAAAACATCAATAGTCAAAACGAAGTGAAAATACAAAATGAACCTAATAATCATGTACTCATTTTCGATAATAAAGAGCATATCGTTTGGAATCTAAAAAACGATATACTAAAAAATACCGTAAAATGGCTTTACAATAAGGGAAGACTCCAAGTCAAAGATTTGCCAATATATGCTCCTGGAGGCAGTAGATACCTGTTAAACACAAAGCCAAATCATGCTGATGGCCGGTCTTTTATTGGCAAACCACACGAAATTTTTCCTGGCATGTTTTTACTACTTAATTTTAGTGGATCAGACTGCATAAGAATTTCAGATTATTTAATGAAACGATTTGCGCCGGAAATAAATTTTAAAATTGTAGAATAGATAGAGACGCGATAAAACAGAGAAAAACGCATGGTCTGGCTATTTCTCTGTTATTAGATCGCGCCCTATATCGCATCCTTGAGGATCGGCGTTTTCCTCCATATGGAAAGTCGATCCTGTCATTTTTTCAGGTTGTAACGGTTAACTGAGTACGGGCGCGCGTGTTTGTTAAGATAAGAGGGGGCAGAGGGTTACTATTCACGGGGCAGCCGGGGATATTGATATTGGCCTGCCCGGGTCTATGACTTTATTCATCTATGATTGGCCGCTGTTGCGGCGTGCGGGACGCCTGCAGCGGCAGGCTTTCGGGCTGCTGCCCGAACCCACACTATTTCTGCTCCGGGTTATCGCCGCAGGCGCTTTGGAGATATCCTCTCTCTCTTACGGTTCCGTTCTCGGTTTTTTTGCAAATTCCCTATATCATCTAACGTTAGACACATATCACACACCTCCAGACGAGCGCTGGGTTTTACCCAGACCCGGGTCAGCGTGTGTTGCGCCATCTGTGGATGTGCAGCGCGCCGCTGTTGCGGCGGGAGCAGTGGGCGTCTAATTTTTAAATAAAGTTGGTTTTGGTGAGTTAAAAAACTCAAAAAGCGCAAGCAGTCGCAGGATTCCGAGTCATGCGATCGCCAAACGAGGTAGATATGTACAAACACATACCAACATATACGAGCGTAGTCTACGCAGAACCGCAAGAGGAACTTTACGACCAATTCGGTGCTGTTTATCAAGCATCATGGTCAGACATCCAACATTGCAGTCCGCTGGATAAGAGATCTAAGCTGACATATGCTACAGTACGAAGAGTCGCCGGTATGACACGAGCTGGAGGAAATCCCTTCAACTTGATCCTGAGACAACAAGGAGCCAATGAACAATACTCGCTGCTCATGACCAAATATAAAATCATGGGAATTGACCGCCCAACAGTCAGACGATGGCATGCATTAACCATGGAGGACCGCAAGAATATTGTTGCAGATTATTCTGCAGGTATGCCAGTCAAGGATATCATGGTAAAATATCAGTGCGCTGATACTCAGATTTACAGATGCATGAAGATTTTGGAAACTAATATTCCCAAGCGTTGTCAATCGAATGTAATCAGGGAAGAGGATAAAGATACTATCCTGAAAATGTATGGATCCGGTAAATCCACAACTAAAATTGGACGAGCATTGAACAGGCATCATAGCGTTGTCCGAAGAGTAATCATGGAAACAACTCACAGAAATTTATCTGATAAAAAGTTCGTGAGACTTTCCGATGACGAAAAAGCTAAATTGAAGATGATGTTTGCAGAAGGAACGACCTGCGCTGAGATCTCAAAGTTGACAGGACATTCTAAGACGACTGTTCGTAGAATTGCCGATGACAGCCCAATGAAACATCACAAGACGTTCAGTGAAGCTGACAGGGAGAACCTGAGAGAAGCTTTCAAGGAAGGTCTCAGTTTAAGAAAGACCGCCCGGAAATTCAATAGCGCCACATCATCTGTTAAGTTCTGGTTTGATAAGTTCAAGAGAGGTCTATGATACCTCTCTTTTTTCTTACCATCAATTTTTTTCAGTATCGCGCAGGATATATGACCAGCTTTCACCTTGAAAAAACACAGAACCCTCTTTGCCTTTGTTGAAGAGGGCAACTTGTGCGAATACCATTTCTTGTATAGACATAAATCACCTCGATATTGTCAAGATTGAGGTAATGAAGTAATGGATTCGCACACCAACAACTATTCCTGGAAACGCTATATGCAGGTCCCGTTCTATTTGTGCGGGGTATACCGGTGACTGAAGGCGATAGGCGTTGAGTGCATCCATTAGAATATCATGAACCAGAGTTAACAATTATGGCGCTAAATATGGGGCACGTATATGACTGCAAAGAGTGCGCAATTAGGAAGCTGAGTGAGTTAAAAATCAGCCTTATGCGGGAACCCCTGCAACTGGCATATCGATGTTGATTTTGCCAAGAGAGGCAACAGACATCCTTTCTGATACGCCTACAATCTCGATTCCGTATATTCTGCCTTCTTCGTCAAGATCCACAAGGATGCCCTCGTCTATTTTTCTCGTCTTACTAACCTTACCCTGCTGGAACTGAATATACAGGCAGTCAGCATCTTTATCATAACTAATATTCATGTTTCCTCAAACCAGTAAACGGTTATTACTATTGTATCCTCTTCCTTTTATATACTACTTCGAGGGTTTTACCCCCGATTGTTTTTCTGGCCAGTTTGCGCCTTCCAAAGCTATCGCTGGTCTCGTCGGGATTCAGGATAGCAGAAGCTACAATATTTTCATCTATTCCTCTTTGCTGCATCCTGAGGAGAGCATGTTTTGTGATTATCATACTGATTTACCTTAGCCTCGCATTAGATAAATATTCTACAATAAAAGCATTAACGTTACTCGCTTCATTTAGTGAATTTGAGCTTGTTTTCCTTATAGAAATACACTATAAAAAACAACCCTAACATTAAAATAGTAAAAATAAACTTAACCCAAAGAGCTTCTTCGCGTAAAAACATCTCAATTAGGGTCAGACATATTAAAAGTACAGTAATTGCAATAAGAACATAAGTTAGCCATTCAAGGCGCCTAGCGGCTCTGTCACTTGATACATTAAAATTTTCTATTGAATCGTTTAGTTGTTTGTATGCTTTGTCACTTGACTCATTGAATTTTGCGATTGAACCATTTAATTGTTCCACTTCTTTTTTTATCCGTATTTGATTAAGATATTCAAATCCAGTGATAGTTAAAATACATGGAATAGTTCTTTTAATAGTTTCACCAAATGGTTTGACGAGCGGTTCACTGGCATCCCGTATTAAACCCATCTCAAAACCCTCGCGGATTAATTCCAGAGGTATGCTTTTGTCTTCAAGCTCGCCCGCAGTAAGTTTGTGTTCTTGAAATGCTTTGTCCAATTCCTCTAATAAATCTCCTATATACTTTTCACCCATTACTTTCTCTAATCTATTTATCGGTTGATATAATTTTCCAAAGAATTTACCCGAATACCTAAAAAAAGAATTTACATCTATGTATCATGTACCACAGCCAACCGCTTCTTTTAATTGTTGATATATCTTTTTATTTTTGTGCCTTCCAATCAACAGAAACAAAACAACGAATAAGCTGTAGAAACCCTCATGCACCCGCGCCGGGATGCCCTCCGAATTCATTCGGGGGTAGTGACTGGCGTGCCTCGAAACACAGGAAAGAAAGAATGAACAAAAAGGATATCAAACATGAATGT
>JAHIFK010000284.1 GCA_018900975.1 Methanobacteriota archaeon | reverse complement strand
GTCGGGTAAGAGTTCATGGTCATAATATGGATTTGAAACAAAACCCCACTGGTTCAGGATATCATCCGCTTTAGCTACATGGTGACCGTTGGATTTCATACAGATATTTATAAGTGTTCTGAATATAAGAACATTTCGTTTATGTTCTAGAAAAGAGTCTGTTTCAGAACAGTTCAATAAAGATTGTATTCGATTATGAGGTAAAAGATAATTTCAGCCTTTGTAGATGTTTTCAGAACTCAAAGATGATAGCAATCTCGAACAAGCTACTTAGAGAAGGCAAATTTAAGAACGCGTTGCAGGTGAAAAAAATTGTTGAATCTATTGTGGATGAGCACTTAGTCTGTGAAGCCAGAATTGTATCAAATCCGGTGCTTAGCCACAGAACTGGAAAATCCAAGCCACAAGATAAAACTTATTGGAAATCCTAAGATATGCAAATAGAAAAGCCCATAAGGAAGAAAATTAATTCAAAAGTGGTGAACAAACTGATACCTATAAATATAAAAAGTGAAGATATAATAAAAGCTACAGAAGATGTTCGTAAATTTGGAACGCCTAAATTCAGAACTTCAAAGAAATATTTCTTAAAATTTAATGGCGATAATTATCCTCCAAAGTATTAAGGTATAAAATGAAACTCATCATCATCGACTACGGACTCGGCAACCTTCGCAGCATCGAAAAAGCCCTGCAATACGTGGGAGCAGAAGCAGAGATCTCGAACGACCCCTCATCCATCGACCGCGCCGACGCCCTGATACTTCCCGGCGTGGGCGCATTTCGCGATGCTATGATGCATTTTTCAACACTTACGCGCGTGGTGAAAGATGCAGTTAATGAAGGAAAGCCCCTTCTGGGAATCTGCCTCGGTATGCAGATGCTGGCTTCAGAAAGTGAAGAGGGCGGCGTACACGGTGGCATAGATATAATTCCGGGAAGAGTTGTACGCTTCCCACGATCTGAACTGAAAGTCCCTCACATGGGATGGAACTCGCTGATCATCAGGAAAGATATTCCCCTCTTAAAAGGCATAAAAGATGGTTCATTTGTTTATTTCGTGCATTCGTACTATGTAAGTACTGATGAAAAAAATACAGTTGCTCTGTGTGATTACGGCCTGGATTTCCCTGCGGTTATCACTAATGTTGCTGGAAACGTGCTGGGTACCCAGTTCCACCCTGAAAAAAGCGGCTCCATCGGATTAAAAATGCTCAAAAATTTTGTGGAGAGCTATGGACCTTGAAGGGTATGCAAAACGCGGCATCCTGCGAAACGATAAGGCTCTTGAAGATAAGCTTGCAGACAGGATACTTGAGATAAAGAAAATATCACGAAAGCATGCGCAAGAGATAGCTAACGCGGTGATAGTGGAAGCAAAGGCTGTGATCAAACCCAGAGGTGAATTGCTCGAACAAACCACATCAGGCGTCACGATGGGTGATTTCGGCGTTGGTTCAAGGGGAATGGGTGATTTCTATACGCATGAGAAGATAGCAGAGGTTATTGGAAGGACTTCTGCGGTCGTAGATTCCTCGCATCTTGATGATTCCGGAGTTGTGCGCGCTGGCGGAGAGTATGTTGTAGTCACGATAGACGGCATGCACTCACGCCTTTCGGGTTTTCCCTTCCTTGCCGGCTTTCACGTCGCCCGCGCCGCGCTGCGTGATATATACGTCATGGGAGCGCGCCCTGTGGCTATGCTCTCTGACATCCATGTTGCAGACGACGGCGACGTGGCAAAGATATTCGACCACATCGCAGGTATAACGACCGTATCAGAGTTGACCGGAATACCCCTGATAACAGGCAGCACGCTGCGTATTGGGGGAGATATGGTCATCGGGGAGCGGATGACTGGCGGGGTGGGCGCTGTCGGGATAGCTGAGAACCTTACCGCTCGCATACAGGCAGCCCCAGGAGATATCATTATAATGACAGAAGGCGCAGGCGGGGGCACTGTCTCGACAACTGCGCTCTATTATGGTATGCACAGCATCGTGGATGAAACCATAAACCTCAGGTTCATCGATGCATGCGAAGCGCTGCTGAAAGCGGAGCTCATCGAAAAGATACACGCGATGACTGATGTCACCAACGGCGGCGTGCGGGGAGATGCAAAGGAGATCGCAAGAACGGCAGGAGTTAAACTCGTCTTTGAGGAAGAGAAGCTTCGCGCCCTTGTGAACAGGAAAGTCCTCAGGATGCTGGACGAGCTTGAGATAGATTACCTGGGAGTGTCGCTTGACGCTCTTCTGATAATCGCGCCGCCTGAACATGTGGATGATATACTTGAATGTGTACGGAAAAAAGGCGTGGCCGTAGATATTGTCGGGAAGGTCGTAGAGGGTGAGGGAGCAGAACTTTTGATCAATGGGGAAGTCCATGACTTTACACCACGGTTCAGGGAATCTGCATATACACCGATCAAGAAGCTTGTGGGTGAGAAGACGCCACGGAATTTTGACGATATGAAGAGGGCAGTGGATGTGGCGGCGGCGCAGGCGATAGAAAAGAAGAAACATATCATAGAACGGTTGAAAAGAGGCTGAAATGCCTCTATTTTGACTCCCCATGCTGTTTTCCCGGTTTTCAAAGTGTTTATATAGGTTAGAATAATAGTGAAACAAAAATTTCTAAGAAAAGAGGTAATTTAATATGGGCAGACGAAAGAAAATGGTTGAGCGCGTCGTAGCGCTGATGGATAAACCGGAGTTCATCCGGAACATCGGCACAGTAGCGCATATCGACCACGGCAAAACAACATTT
>JAHIFK010000283.1 GCA_018900975.1 Methanobacteriota archaeon | reverse complement strand
TTTATCTGCGTTCATCTGCGGTTAATTTCAATTTCCAAAGAACATTTATTCAGCAGAGGTGACGCAGTATGAGAATAGACGCAAAATGCATGCATTACAGACCAATGAACAAAATGATCAGCGACGCCGTGGCAGCGGGCGAGAAAGAGTTCGAGCTCGATAACGTGGGCGGTCAGAGATACATAGGCACAGGATTGAACGAAAGTATTAATATCACAATAAACGGCACTCCGGGGAACGACCTGGGCACATTCATGAACGGACCCAAAATAATCGTTAATGCGAACGCACAGGACGGAATCGCCAACACCATGAACTCTGGCGAGATTATCGTGCACGGCAGCGTGGGCGATATCATCGGATACGGTATGCGCGGCGGGAAGCTCTATATCAGGGGTGATGCAGGGTACCGTGTAGGTATTCACATGAAGGAGTACAAGAAACAGATACCTGTCATCATTGCAGGCGGTACTGCAGGCGATTTCTTTGGCGAGTACATGGCTGGCGGGATAATGATACTCCTTGGCATGAACGGAAAGAGCCCGCTAGTGGGCGATTATGTGGGGACGGGCATGCACGGAGGCGTGATGTATATTCGCGGCAAGGTTGACCCGTACCATCTTGGGAAAGAAGTGAGCTGCCTTGAGTTGAGCGAAGAGGATATGAAGCTCATCGGGTCATATCTTAAGGAATACTGCGAGTATTTCGGGTTTGATTATAATGAAGTGATGAGCGGGAAGTTCACGAAGCTTGTACCGCTGTCGCACAGACCGTATGGGAATATGTATGTGTATTAGATGAGTTCATAATATTCATCTAATATTTCCAATACCTGACATGCGTCTGATGAGGGACAAGAACCACGATAAATGGCCATCACTGAAAAACCAGGTAGTTTCAAAGCTCAATGTTTAATTATAGCTTCTCCATGTCTTTCCGCACTTGGTACACCTGAAGAACCTGACCTCGCTTTCATCAGCAGAGCGAAGCTGTCGCATCCACCAGTATGCAGTATCGTTGCCGCAGTCCTCGCACTTTGCCCTTATGGTGGGCAGTCCCATTTCCCTCTGTTCAAGTACGGTTACTTCGCGCTCCTTTCTTTCGGTCTTTGAGACAACACTTTCTTTGATATCTTTTTCAAACCCGCATTTCCTGCATTTATAAACATTATTTGCGGGCATCATCATGCTTTTGCATTTCGGACAGAATTCCATTTATATCACTCCTGGCGTTCTCTATTATCTTCTTATGGTCAAATGCCAGTTCTGGTATTTCATTAATACCAAAAAGTCCTGTATCAGAAGCATCTGAACCTGCTTTAAGGTTTCCTTTCCCCATAGCAAGAAAAATTATAGAGACAGTATGACCCCTTGGGTCCCGCGAAGGCTCAGAATACACGCCAAGAAGCTTGATAAGTTCAACATCAAGCCCGGTTTCTTCCTTTGCCTCACGTGCAGCAGCTGTTTCAACGGTCTCACCCACCTCTACAAAGCCCCCGGGAAGCGCGAAATGGTCCTGAAAGGGGGGGTTCTTGCGCCTGATAAGGACGATTTTTCCCTGATAAATAGTCACAGTATCGACCGTGAGAAGTGGTGTTAAAGGAATAAATCTGCGTTCCATATCTCTCATTTTCTCAATATTATCGAAAGTATGTCACTGTCATACATCGTATGCTCAAGACCCACTCGCTGTCCTTTATGTTTCGCGGAATCGCCCCATACCTGGGCGTACCTGAACCGTTTTTTGAAATCACGGTGAAGCTTGTCACATACATCGCCAATTGAAGAGCCGTATCTGATAATCATCGGCTCATCCATATCAGGAAGCTGTCCCTGTGGTTTCATGTAAATTCTTATGAACCCAAGTTTCTGGTAAAACAACTCTTTAAGTTCACCTATATGGGTCTTCTTATCAGCAGAGACAAGGAGAGCATCCGGGAATTTTTCTTTGCAACCCCTTAGCGTATATTCATCGGCAAGGTCTATCTTATTGATCACTATGATGGAGGGGATGTACTTCCTGTTGCCCAGAATGGCATCTATCAACATATCTATATTGATATTCTCGCGAATGACAATATTTGCATTGTGGATCCTGTATTCGCCCATTATGGATTTTATCGTATCCTCTTCAAGGCCCACATCCACCGTGCTGCTTACTATTATGCCGCCACGGGCTTTTTTCCGGATCGTAACTTCGGGCGGTCTTGAATCGACACGTATACCGGCAGCGAACAATTCCTCAAGAAGGACATTATAATGAACAAGCTGGAAAACATCAAGCATTATCAATACAAGGTCAGCATTCCTCACCACTGCAAGGACCTCTTTCCCGCGCCCCCTCCCGGATGCTGCGCCCTTTAAAACGCCGGGTACATCGAGTATCTGGATTGTGGCGCCCTTATATTCCAGCGTTCCTGGCACGACATCAAGAGTGGTGAATTCATATGATGCGACCGCAGATTTTGTCCCGGTAAGGCTGTTCAACAGCGTACTTTTTCCTACGGATGGGAATCCCAGGAGCACGACCGACGCGTCGCCAGATTTCTTTACCGCGAAACCTTCCCCGCCTGATTTAGCAGACGCTTTCTTCTGCACTTCTTCCCTTAACTTTGAGAGTTTAGCTTTAAGCCTGCCTAAGTGACCTTCGGTAGCCTTGTTATACTTTGTTTTTGATATTTCTTCTTCAACAGCCTTTAATTCTTCTTCCAGAGCCATCGGCTCTAATAGATAATATCAAGGCAAAAAGCATTTGGGTGAAAAGAACCTTTCTGGACACAAATGTTGGAATTATTAGATCATCTTGGGTCAAAGACCGATGAAACTATTAAAACACTGGATGAGCTTGTGCGCATCCCGACTCAGGTGCCCCCTGGCGAAAACTACGAAAAGGCGATGGGTTATGCCGCATCGATACTAAAAGAACTGGATTTTGGGGTTGAGACGCTCATTATGCCCCGCGGTTTGTTCGAGAAGAAGAATCCCAGACTTGCCCATCTGCATGGTGAGCGTGTGAACATAAGCGCAACTAAAGATATTGGCGCTGATAAGACGCTTTTGATAAACACTCACCTTGACGTTGTCCCCGCAAGCGCCAACTGGAGCGTGCCTCCATTTGAGTGTACGAAAAAGGACGGACGCATATTCGGACGCGGAGTAGCTGATTCAAAAGGCGGCGTAGCTGCGCTTTTTACCGTGCTTTCAGCCATGGATGAACTCAATATCATAACGAAGTACAACTTAAACATTGCCCTGACCACTGACGAAGAGATGGGTCCATATTCTGGTCTGTGCTACCTTGCTGACCTCGGAAAGCTCAAAGCCGACTATTTCCTGAGCATGGACGGGGACAGCGATGATATCACCATAGCTTCGAACGGGAACGTGGACTGGCAGATAGACATCTTTGGAAAATCGTACCACAGCGGGAGCAGTTTCCTGGGCGTTAACGCAATTGAAAAAGCCGTACCCGTTATGAACGGGCTTCTGGAACTCAAGGCAAAAGTGGAGAAAGGGCGCTCAAAAGTGCCCGCGAGCATGGCAATAAGCAGAAATGCAGGCATAGATACCCTGATGCCAGTTCTCAATATAACCGTTATCAACGGCGGGGTAAAACAGAACATCGTGCCTGACAGGTGCACGCTCAAAGGGGACAGACGTTATATCCCTGAGGAAAAATTCGAAGATGTTTGCAGAGAGATGAAGGGAACAGTTGAACAGGTGAAGCAGAAATATCCTGACATCGATCTCAAAATGACATGCGATGAGATCTATGCACCCATGCTTACTGATGCGAGCCATCCATGGGTGAAAGAGGTCAAGATGGTTGCGGACGAAGTCGCGGGCAGGGATGTAAGGTGCGCCGGCGCTCAGGGAAGCCTTGATGTTGCTTATGCCGTCAAAGTCACAGGGCTTCCAGCATGCTGCTTCGGGATAGGGAGGAGGATGGAGAGCAATGCGCACGCGGATGATGAGAATATAAGGGTGGATGATCTGGTTATGTACACTAAATTCCTGGGGAAGTTGATCTGTAGATGAACAAATCCAATTACTTCATTGCCATCAATATCTTTGCATACAACTCAGTCGAACATCTCCACCCAAAGCGTATCATCTCATTTAAACTCTCAATAGCCATTTCCTTCGTCAGAAGTTTCATTTTCCACATTCTTAGAAGCAAATATACTGTTCCATGATGCTCTATTCCCTCTACCTCCGCCATACCTCTCGCTTCATCATCATCTAGCAGCGCAATGCCATTCAACTCCTGCGTTAGCGCAAGGACATCGATATCAGCTTCATGAATTTTAGGATTTTCACCCAGGTATTTTATATACTGTTTTTTAGAAGGGCTTTTGAACTGGAACACCCCACTGCTTACAAGTGCTTCAATCATGAAAACCTCTGTTGTTCCGCTCTTTTTTCCCTCAACAACAACTTCCCTGTAAACTGATTTTGTAATATATTTTTCTTCAGGAAAATGCCTGACATTTTCAATGAGGTTCACTTTCCCAAGGTAGATCAGGGGTGTGGCATCAAAAATGAGAGGCTTCATTGCAGTGCCTTTTTTATATCAGAACTGATAAATTTCTCAGATTTTATCCATACTATCCCCTTTTCACGCACAAGGTCGGCAAAATCCCATGCTGAAAGTCCTGCCATCTGTGCAGCTTTTAAAAAACTCACTTTTCCTTCTTCAAGGGATTTAAGCGCACGTCGTTCTTTCCAGTGCTGTAATCCTTCTGCAAGCAATTTTCTTATAGAAGCTGATTTTTCAAGGGACTCTTCTTTCATAAAGAACTCAAGTTCCTTGAATACATCTTCGGGAAGCCGTGCGGATACACTTACTTCTGTCATGTCTTAATTGTATGCAATGCATACATATTAAAGCTTTTGATGTGAATACAGGATTTTTTTAAAACCCGCTTCCCCCCTCTCGCAGATACCTTAAAATACCCTATCCTCAGAATAGATAGTATCCAATGCCTCCCCAAAAAGTCACAAAGGTCCTTCTCTTCCTCAAGAATATGGTGTACGAGAGCACTTCGCCCATGGAGATCCTGCGTTTCGCAAAATACTATCGCAAGAAAGGACTGGATGTGGCGGTCGTGCTCTGGGGTCCGATGGGCGTCATCCTTGCAAAAAAAGGCAAACACGGCACGCCACCGTATGATGAGCGCGTAAGGGAATGCATAGAACTGGGAGTGGAATTCAAATGCTGCGAACTGGCTTCTGGGATGATAGGCTTTGGTATAGACGAACTGATAGATGGGGTGGAGATGGTCCAGTC
>JAHIFK010000282.1 GCA_018900975.1 Methanobacteriota archaeon | reverse complement strand
TGAAAGAAGTGCTTGATAGCATGGGTCTGAAATTGGATATGATCACTTTATTTGATATATGGATCGGTCAGGGACGTGATCCGAATATCAATAGAGAGAGATTGATGGATTCATGGATTGCTTAAGCGAACACCCATGAAGTAAGCTTACATCAGCGAGTTGTTTGAAGTGTGCCATGCGGATGAATCAAAGCAATCAGCGCCACAACCAACCCCGGTTAAAACCATATTATGACAGTAACGCCTGATGAAACCACCAGGCTTGGGTACACAGAGAGGACTACTGGAGTTTGGACTTGTATTGGCATTTTTGATTGGAGTGGTACTGATCTCATCTATATTTGTATACCGTCCTTATTGTTATCTCATATGTCCAGTGGGGCTTCTAACATGGATACTTGAATATGTTAGCATTTTTCGTATGCAAGTTGACCGGAATAAATGCAATGATTGTAAAATATGTATTTCAAAGTCCCCATGTCCGGCAATTAAATCGATCTTAAAAAGTGATATAGTACGACCGGATTGCTACTCTTGTGGTATCTGCATTGAAGCATGTCCAAAAAAATTCATATACGAAGCTATGGCTTATTCAAAATCAACATTGAACTGGTACTAACTCAGGTCGTCGTGAGTTCGTATTAAGTTCGGTGTGAGTTCGTTGTTAATTTCTTTTCTCATACCAGAACACAGAGAAATGTAGTTTTTCTCTGTGTCCTCTGTGCTCCCCATGGTTTTTCAACTCCCAGATTCAACTTTCAACGTAATATTCCATGTCCCTGAATGTGGGTTGGTCATTATGAAATGTGCTATAATCTACATGGCCGATCTCGTGATAGAGAGTATGTTCAAAACTGGTGCATGAATCTTTATAAAAATCAACAGAAGACCGAAGATAACACAGTTATTGTATTAATATTGTTTATGACCCTTTCATCTATATTGTCCAGAAACATATATATTCAAATGTACATTCCAATCTATATGAAATTCTTTATAGTTTATTGAAGTACCTTCTTTATATACGGAGATTCATCCGGCTTTTTTATAAGACACAATAATAATTTAAATTGTTATATTATACCAAAACCTTTATGTATTATTATGATAATTATTAGTATAGTGAGCAGGCGTTCATACGTTTTTTAAACGTCACTCCCACCTCCTATCCATTTGCCTGCTCCTATCCTAATCATAAAATCTTTATGTAATCACTCTTATTTAGTGGCACATGGGTCTTACTTACGCTAAATCCGGGGTAAATATCGAGAAGGAGAACAAAGCTATCGCTGCGCTGGCAAAACAACTTACTTATAAACGCACAGGTCTTGGCGCCCCGATAACTGACGTTGGGCATTACGCAGGTCTTATAGAATTCGGCGAATATTCCCTTGCGCTCACTACAGACGGCGTTGGTTCAAAGGTCGTCATCGCGAACGAAATGAAGCGATGGAATACTGTTGGGATAGACTGCATCGCCATGAACGTGAACGACCTTCTGGCAATGGGCATAGAACCTCTTGCTTTTGTGGATTACATTGCCATAAGTGAACCGGATGATGAGATAATGCGGCAGCTTGGCGAAGGGCTGGCAAAAGGCGCAGAGATGTCAAGAATGACCATTGTGGGGGGTGAGACAGCGACACTTCCTGATGTCATCAAAGGCTTTGACCTCGCAGGGACATGCCTGGGCATGGTGAAGAAGGACAGGGTAATAACAGGTGATCGCATCAAACCAGGAGACGCTGTTGTGGGGCTGCCTTCGTCAGGGGTTCACAGCAACGGTTATTCGCTTGTTCGCAGGATCATCAATGACGCAGGATACTCTTACAGGGACCCATTCCCTTATAACAGGGATACTACTATAGGTGATGAACTGCTTATACCGACAATGATCTATATGGAAGTGCTTGATGCTGTCAACGATTTTGATATTCATGGTCTTGCCCATATAACAGGGAGCGGCCTTATGAAGCTCCACCGAGTAACGAAATACGGGTTTGATATCAGCGACCCGCTTCCACCTCAGCCGATCTTCAAGTTCCTGCAGGATGAAGGCAGGGTGGAAGATCTGGAGATGTATAAGACATTTAACATGGGCATGGGTTTTGTGGTCGTGCTATCACATGATGATGCAGATGAAGCTGCAAAAATGATGGGGGGAAAAGTTGTTGGAGAGATAGTGGAGGAAGGGATAAGGGTCAGAGGGCTTGAGATAAAATAATGACCATGTGTATCTCTTAAACGAACAAAAGGTTGCAGCAACATGAAAAACTTTATTGCAGAATTGATAGTGTTTTCGGTCTTGATCGCAATATTTTCCGGCTGTGTCCAGCAGGGGGCTTATGAGAATAACACTTCAACTGCGAATTCTCCGCTGGAATTACGTTTAGCAACTACGACATCAACCTGTGACACGGGATTGCTTGACATTTTGAACAAAAAGTTCGAAGAAGAAAATAATATAAAAATATTTACCTTATGTGAAGGAACGGGTAAAGCCATTGCAACAGGTGAACTTGGAGCTGCTGATGTGGTCATGGTACATTCAGTCCAGGCTGAATTGAATGCTGTAGCTAAAGGTAATTTCATAAACCGCACATACATGATGTATAATTATTTTGTGGTGATCGGACCTGAGAACGACCCGGTAGGGATCAGGAATGCAAGCAATGCTGCCGATGCCTTCAGAAAGATCGCCATCATGCAATCATTTTTCATATCCAGAGGCGATGACTCAGGCACTAACAGGATGGAAAAATCCATCTGGCTGGCAGCGAACATCACCCCTGCAGGAACATGGTACCTATCCGTGGGCAAGGGCATGATGGAAACCATCACCACCGCTGACATCAAGGGGGGTTATACTCTCTCGGACAGGGGAACATACCTTTCCATGAAAGAAAGGATCAAACTCAGGATACTTTTTGAATCTGACCGGACGTATCTTTTTAATCCCTACCATGTGATGGCCGTAAATCCAGGGAAGTTCCCGAAAGTAAATTATGAACTTGCAATAAAGTATATCGACTACCTGACAGCCCCATCCACACAGGATATTATAAGGAACTTTGGCAAGGACAAATATGGTGAAGCTCTTTTTATCCCTGCGGTAGATAATAATTGAATAGGACTCTCTTTCTATGCTTTAATTCATGTAAGTGGTAAAGGAGTAAAGTGGAAAGAGGCTACATTTCCCTCAGATAGCGAAAGCCAGGGTTGTTGATGCGGATGCCGGGGTCGTTAATGCGGCGATTCGCTGACCGGCAGCCCCTGGCATCGCTACCCCAGCAACCGCCCCGATAAACCCGGTAAGAGCCAACTCCATCTTCCCAGGAACTTCCACCAGTTGGAGCGCCGTTGTAGTCATTATGCCACTTATCCTGCACCCATCCATCATGAATTCACCTGCCTGAATTCGCACAAACTGCATCCCGATAGAATTAGTTAAGTTTTTTTCCTCTTTTTCATTTTTAAGTCTTTTGGGTTCTTTTTCCTTTATTTCGGTCTCATCCGACATCTGCTTCTCCTTCTTGTTATATTCTTCATGTATCGCAACATATTCCTTAACCAGTGATTTACTCATTTCAAGAGTTCTGGCAATTTCATTCTGATTCATCCTACCATAGAGTTTTCTCACATTTGA
>JAHIFK010000281.1 GCA_018900975.1 Methanobacteriota archaeon | reverse complement strand
TCTCTCAAAACCGGACTCAGCTATCAGCATGATCTTTAGCTACTTCCCGCTGACATCTCCAATTACGATGATAATGCGTATCTCCACAGGAAATGTGCAGTATTACGAAGTTGTTCTGAGCCTTATTATTCTGACGGTTTCCATTCTTGTTATCATAGAATTGTCTGTCAAAGTATTCAGGGCAAGTCTTCTGATGTACGGAAAAAAACCGACGATCTCGGAGTTGATAAAATATGTACGGTAAATTATTGATAGGGCTTTTCATAATATTATTTTTTTCAGGTGCCTCGCAGGCTGCCCTTGCAGAGAACTCACTGAAGATAAGCCTCATAAAATACGATCCCTATCCTGTGAGCCCGGATTCGGATTTTGGTGTGTGGGTCCAGGTGGAAAACGTGGGGGATAACGATATAAGCGCTGTGTCCATTGAGTTTGTCCCGAAATATCCTTTCTCAATAAAACCAGGGGATAGCGCCGTTAAATATCCGGGCACCATAAGAAAAAATGATAAGATAATCTATAAATTTTCTGTCCACGTTGATAAGAACGCATTTGTTGGCACGAATAAGATCGAGATAGGCTACAGGGTGGATGGTTCATTCACCAAGAAAGAATTTGATATTGAAGTAGGCAGTGACGTGGTGGACGTCAAAGGAACAGTGAGAATGGATAAATATTCACTTAGCCCCGATGTTTTCATGGCAGGAGACACTGGCACCGTTTCGCTTACGATAAAGAACAGCGCCACTGCATACACGATAAAAATAGACGGCAGGGATTACAGTATGAACGCGCAGATACAATCCGCCCAACTCCTTGGGAACGAATTCATAGATGTTACAAGCGAACCCTACTATAATCCGGGCATCATAGGGCCGGGGGACTCTCTGGAACTTCCATTTACGATAAAGGTCAGGGATAATACACCCGACGGCACCTATTTCCTGGATTTTGCTCTCATGGGAAGCGCGCGCCTCTACAGCCTGAACCTGAAGATACCGATAAGAGTGGACTCATCATCTATTGAGACATCCCTCTCTGAGAAGCCAATAGCAAATGCGGGTAAAGTCATCCTCAACATAGCGAACACAAGACCGAACACACTTCAGGCTGTGACCGTCATTCCATCAGGCAATGTAACGTTCGAGCCTGCTACGTATTTCATCGGGACAATGGAACAGGATGAGCTTTTCACGGTAAAGTTCGACCTTAAGTCCGGAGATCCTGACAACGTAAGCTTCAGACTCAGGTTCAAGAACGGAGACAACTGGCACGAAACCGATGCGATGCCTGTGGAGCTTGATGGTTCAAAAAATCTGCGAACAGAAAGCGGTAACAGCTCCATCCTGCCGGTTCTTGTAATACTTGTTGCTGCGCTTGCCCTTTTCGGCGGGTTCTTTGTTTACATGAAGCGAAAGAGAGAGAGATCAGGATGAAGCTGATCGATGCTTTAGAACAGGTCTTACTCAGCTTCAGAAGCAATAAGTTCAAGACCCTGATGTCAAGCCTGGGCATAATAATAGGTGTTATCGCCATCGTTGTTATGCTTTCGGTGGGCGAGGGACTGCAGGAAGGGGTGGGCATGGCATTTCAAGGAATGGACCTTGACGTGATAACGGTTTTTCCGGGCGGCGCGCACTTTGGACCGGGAGGGTCAGTTTATATGAAGCCAGCAGAATTCGATGATAAGGACGTGCATGCCATTGAGAATACTGTCGGTGTGAAAACAGTATCTCCCCGCAACGGTGCCGGGATGTCGGTCAATTTCAGGGATGAGGAACGTTCCATCTCATTATCGGCTGTAGCGCCGGGAAAAGAAGAGGGCATTTCAGAACTGATCGACAGGGGGCGCTTTCTCATGGATTCTGACAGGAGCGCGATCGTGATAGGCAGTGACATCGCAGATAATATGTTCAAGATGCCCCTGAATCCTGGCATGCGCCTTACTATTAAGAATAAAAATAATGACGTGAGCAGGGATTATACGATCGTTGGGATACTCGGTGAAAAAGAGCAGACCTCTGCATTCGGGGGCAACTCTAACATGGAGATCTTCACCACGCACCAGTCATTGAAAGACCTGCTTGATGCAAAGACCTATTCATATTCCCAGATACTTATTACCGCGGAATCCCAGGATGGGATAGAGGCAACTTCAAACAGGGTGGATGAAGCCTTAAGAAGGCTGCATAAGGATGAGGCGTACACGGTCTTTATGATGAAATCAATGCTCGAAGGAATAGCCCAGGTGCTTACGATGATAAAATACGCACTCGGCGGCATCGGCGCGATCGCCCTTGTGGTGGGAGGCGTAGGTATTGTGAACGTAATGATGCTTACTGTTACGGAACGGGTAAAAGAGATCGGAGTGATGAAGGCGGTCGGTGCCACTAAGGGGGATATCCAGTTGATATTCATGCTTGAGTCCGGGCTTCTGGGGTTGGTGAGCGGGTTGATCGGTGTCACCATTGGCGCAGGGATAGCGATGCTGATATCATCGCTTGGGGATTTCCCGATGGCGATAAAGTGGACATCCCTTGCGATTGGCCTCGTCTTCGGGATGCTGACGACCACTATAGCTGGAGTGTATCCGGCGAATAAAGCAGCGAGGCTTGACCCTGTGGAGGCGCTGAGGGCGGAGTGAGGGGGCTTTTTTCAGGATAACAGGATTTACAGGATAATTTTCGATCCAATCCTGTTGATCCTGTAAATCCTGTCTGAAATTAAAAGTTTTTTGGGATTTGAGTTTTTCATTCAGCTACAGCTTCTTCACCTGCGACCACTTCTGTTTCAGGCGCCGCTCTCGGCGGATTATCCTCTATCTTGGGTCTATCCTTCCTGTAGTCCTTG
>JAHIFK010000280.1 GCA_018900975.1 Methanobacteriota archaeon | reverse complement strand
GTGCGCTGGATGAAAAAGCAAAAATAGGAACAAAACCATATCAAACCGCGGAGAAGAGCAGATGGACAAAATGACGCCGGCAATGCGCCAGTACTACGAGGCAAAGGAAAAGCACAGTGACGCCCTTATCTTTTTCAGGATGGGCGACTTCTACGAGTCCTTCGGGGATGACGCGAAGGTAATAGCAAAAGAGCTTGAGATCACGCTCACATCCCGCGGCAGGGATAAAGATGGCGAGAACATGCCCCTTGCCGGCATCCCTTATCATTCTGTGGACTCGTATCTCCCGAAGCTCATCAAAAAAGGCTACAAAGTGGCGATATGCGAGCAGCTTGAAGATCCGAAGAACGCCAAAGGCGTTGTGAAGCGAGGCGTGGTCAGGGTCATCACTCCAGGCACTGTTATCGATCCATCCCTGATATGTGACCAATCCAACAATTATCTGATGTCCATATCTGGCGAGGGCGCAGAGTTCGGTGTATCATTCCTTGATGTGAGCACTGGCGAGTTCATGACCACCCAGTTCACAGATACCGGGAATTACGAAAGGATAATAAGCGAGGCGTCGCGGATGCGCCCGGCTGAATGCCTCTTGCCGCCTTTGCTTTTTGATAATAAGAAACTTACTGACCGGTTAAGAGACTTAAACATCGTGCTAAATAAATTCGATGCAGATGCCTTTGATATAAAAACAGCGCGCGAAAACCTCACACAGCATTTTGGCGTTCTGACGCTTGAGGGCATGGGATGCACAGCGCTCCCACATGCAATTTCCTCATCAGGCGCCGCCCTTATTTATGCAAAGACCACCCAGATGAGAGAACTGGCCCATATCCAGTCTGTCAGGACTTATTTCGAGAACGAATTCATGGTGCTGGATTCGATCACGCTTCGCAACCTTGAGATAATACAGGGAGTGCGCGGTGATAATTCATCCCTGCTGAAAATACTTGACACCACAAGAACGCCGATGGGGGGGCGGCTTCTACAAAAAATACTGCTTAAACCGCTTATCTTTGTGGGTAAAATAACAGAACGTCTTGATGCTGTGGATGAACTTGTAAAAAAGACGCTTCTGCGCTTTGACGTGCGCTCACAGCTCTCAAAGATAAGGGACATCGAGCGCCTGATCGGGCGCATCGTTTATGGGAACTCCAATGCAAGGGACCTGATCGCTCTTAAAGTATCACTTGCAGCGCTCCCTGAAATTTCAAGATCCCTGAAGGAGGGCGATATCAGATCAGCGCTGCTGCTGAAAATCATCCAGTCGCTTGGGGATTTCAGTGATGTAGTTGCTTTACTTACCCGGTCTATCGTGGACGAGGCACCTCTTAGCGTCCGGGAAGGCGGGATGATAAAGGAAGGTTATAATGAGAAACTTGATGAGCTTAAACAAATGACGCTTCACGGCAAGGACTGGATAGCCCGGATGCAGCAGAAGGAACGCGACCGTACTGGAATAAAGTCGCTTAAGATCGGTTATAATTCCGTCTTTGGCTACTACATAGAGGTCACAAAAACAAACCTCTCACAGGTGCCGCCCGATTACATAAGAAAACAGACAACAGCAAATGGCGAGCGCTTCTACACGCCTGAACTCAAAGAAAAAGAAGTGATGATACTCTCAGCCGATGAAAAGAGGATGGCGCTTGAGTATGAGCTTTTCATAGAGATCAATTCGCAGATCGCAGCGCAGGCAAAGGAATTGCAGGCAACTGCCGCTGCGCTGGGTGAACTGGATGTGATCGCCAACCTTGCTGAAGTGGCAGTCAATAACAGGTATGTCAGACCTGAAGTGAATGATGGATGCATCATCATCATCCGAGACGGAAGGCATCCTGTGGTAGAGAGAACGCTTTCAGGTTTTGTTCCGAACGACACTCACATTGATTGTAAGGAGAACCAGTTCCTTCTAATAACAGGTCCAAACATGGCGGGAAAATCCACATACATGAGGCAGAATGCGCTCATAGTGATAATGGCGCAGATCGGAAGCTTCGTTCCCGCCTCGTATGCTTCGGTGGGTATCGTGGACAGGATATTCACGCGCGTAGGCGCCTTTGACGACCTTGCCAGCGGGCAGAGCACCTTCATGATAGAGATGGTAGAACTCGCGAACATACTGAATAATGCAACTCCGAAGAGCTTCATCCTGCTTGATGAAATAGGAAGGGGCACAAGTACCTACGACGGCTTCAGCATAGCAAAGGCTGTGGTGGAATTCATCCATAACAAAGACCGTGTGGGCGTGCGCTCACTTTTTGCCACGCATTACCACCAGCTCACTGCTGTGGAAGGTGTGCTAAAGAGGGTGAAGAATTATCACATAGCGGTAAAAGAAGATGGAAGCGACCTTGTGTTCCTTCGCAAGATAATCCCTGGCGCCACAGACAAAAGCTACGGCATCCATGTGGCGCGTCTGGCCGGGGTGCCGCTTAAGGTGACGCAGAGGGCTAAGGAAATACTGAAAGAAATGGAGGACAGCAGCAGTATTGCGAGAGGAAAGGACAGCGCGAGATACACGCAGGTGGTGCTTTTTGGTCAGGATGAAAAAAAGGAATCGCCTGTTGTGGAAGAATTGAAGAACCTTAATGTAGATGCCATGACTCCGCTTGAGGCGCTAAATGCGCTGGCTGCTATGAAGAAGAGGGCCGGGGAGTAATAGCTGAGCCTAAAGCAAACTTGATATGATAGCTTAAAAATCTAAAATAAATTTCAAACAGGATTTACAGGATTAACAAGATGCGTATATCCTATCCATCCTGTTATCTGTCAGAAAAGTGCATAGATGATCTGCCAAACTTGAAGTTATGGAAATTTACGAAACATACTATAATGAGATTTATCGCGACGTAGAACACGGATGACACGGATAAACTGAAACCTCAGTTTACACTGTATAGGGCATGCTTTGCATACCCTTCTTATATTTTGTGACGGATTTTCACGGATACGAAATCAGTGCGTATCCGTGTCATCCGCGCAATCCGTGTTCCATCGCAGGCGCCGCACAATTATCACTCTTTAAATATTAATCCCTCGTCGCCGATATTCCCCCATGCAACAACTTCACATCAAAATTGAAAAACCACAGAGATCACAGAGGACACAGAGAAAAACCGCTACGCTCTGTGCTCTCTGTGTGCTGGTATGAAAAAAAAGAACAACTTCAACCGGCAAATGCAAGTCCACAATGCAACAATTTTTAGATAGAACCTACAACTTGCACAATATTCATACCAAAATTATCAAATAATATTAAAAGTAATTCGTATTTTCAGTCTT
>JAHIFK010000279.1 GCA_018900975.1 Methanobacteriota archaeon | reverse complement strand
TTCTTGTGATAAAATTACAAAAAAAGAAATGTGAAGAATGGATGCTATCTAAAGAACTGGATAAAAATCAGAAGAGAATTTTAAAATTGGCGGGATTTGATGGGAGTATTTACTGTAAATCTGTGAGGATGAATAATTAGTCATGGTGAAATGAAAAGGTACGGAATGCAGGTTCGATTTAGAACTAAATTAAATTATATTTGCGTGCATCAGGGCGGCGATTATCAGTAGCGTGATCCCGGTAAATAACCGCATTAAAACCCGCTTATCCTTCCTGAACTTTTCCACTTTTTCAGGGTTCAGCCCGAACGCGATAGCAAAGCCCAGCACAAGCACGGGCAGCACTACCCCAAAGTTATAGGCTGCAAGATATAACATCCCTTCTCCGTTGCCGCTCCTTACCATATCAATTATCACAAAATAGACAGCGCCCACGCACGGGGCTTTTATTAACGAGAACAGTGCGCCTATGAAAAAGGAAGCAGGAAGGCTAACGTTCTTTGTTACGCTCTCGGTGAGGCGGATGAAGGATTTCGGGGTATAGAAGGAGGATTCAGTGTTTTTCCGCATGTGCCAGGCGTCGTACACATGCCACAGCCCCAGGACGGCAACCAGAATAACAAGGAAGTTCTTGATCGATGCCTGAAGCGCAGGCAGCTGTTCAATTATGTTAAGGAGTCCTATCCCGACAATAAGGTAGGTCACGAAGATCCCCAGGCTGAACATCAGGACTATCAGCAGGACATTTCGTCTCCTTCCGGTGGTCGCAAGGGAGACCGATGCGATAAAAGCAAGTATTGCAAGAAGGCAGGGGTTAAATCCTGCAACGAAACCCACAACAAATACGGAAGGCACAGAGAGAACTATCTTCTGCTGGACCGGGGCGATGGCTGGTGATAAAGAGGCATTTTCGATCGCCTCCCTTAAAATCTCCTCAAGGCGGGTCATGTCCCCTTCGTAATCCTCGTATGAGATGAGCTTCTGTTCATTTATGACAACTGAAGGCACTCCAGGAAGCTGGTATTTTTTAGCAAGTGAAAGCCCATCATCAGCAAGCACATTGTATTTTGAAAAACTCACTTTCTGGCCGTATGATATCACAACACTATCGATCACAGGAGCGGCTTTTGAGCATTTCTGGCATGCAGGATCGTAGAAGTATTCAACTGTTACTGCACTTTCAATTTGTTTTGTTTCAACCTGCGCTGTCTGTTCGACCTGTGCCGATGTATTGCCGCTCTGTTCTCCGGTAACATTTGTTTCCTCTCTTTCAAGGGTGATTTTCCCGTAAACCTCGTAGATGTTGCCGTTTATTGCGATAGTTGCATTGATATAATGTTCTCCAGGAGACACTGCAGAACATTCCTCACACGAAGGCGTCGTCAACTCAAAATCGAACCCGTTATCTCCTTTTTTCAAGATAACATCTCTTGTTTCTGTCACCATGGCGCGACCGAACGCATTATTTATTCCTGAAACCTGGATATGCGCCTTTACCTCTTTTGTTGAGTTGAATTCGACATGAACTTTGAGGGTTTCGTTCGAATGATACACCATCTTTTCAGTGGATATGTTGAGCATGTTTCCATTCTGGGAACCCTCTATGCACCCGGAAAGCGCAAGAAATGATATAATGAGGATTAGGGGAATAAATTTGTAAAGCCTGGTTGATTCTGTCATGATCTATTTTTTGAAAAACGTTTGGAGGAATTCTCTGAAGTTTTTTTCCCTTATATCTAACATCTGTTCGTTTTCGAGGACATGATATTCCTTTTTAATACTTAAAGCTACATGCTTGCCAAGACCGCATTTTGGAAGCTCTGCTTCCAGCAGTTCCTTTGCCTGTGTGTATTTTCGCGGGATCTCAACCATGTATTTCCCGTTCCTGATATGCACATTTGAAAACGCATTCGAGCCGGCGTATTTGGATTTAAAGGCTGCGGCGTGTTCTTCTGCCCATACATGAGGACCTGCGTGCTTCTTCAGGGCTGGAAGCGAACCCGATTCAAGTTCAAACACTAAAACGGCTTTTTCCTCAGCCCAGACCCCGCTGTTATACACGCGAAAATCATATCGTTCAAGCATCTCGCGCACAGAATCTTCCATCTTGTGAAGCTGCGGATAGAGCACATCCTCCACGACATCGGGAGTCGTAAATTCGATGGCTATGAGTGCTGTTCCTCTTTCACCCATTATATTCTTAAAATCGCTGTCCTCTAGAGGCACAACTGCCTGCATGCTAAAATACGGGGCTTCGGGGTTTTTCAGGAATTCACGGGCTTTGTCCATGAAGATACAAAGTTTGTCAAGAGAGAGAGCCGCAGCCACGTTCCGCGCAGGGTCAGTGGGATCGACCATGACCAGCGGGTCATCGTGTGCAATGCTGGCGTGCTTTTCTATATCGATTGTCATGCCAGGCTTCCATTCGCGCGTGGCTTCAAGTACCTGCATGAACGAGCCGTACTGGATAACCAGAAGTTCCACAAGATATCCAGAAAAACCGTGTGTCCTGAGTTCTGACCCATAGACTCCGCACCCTTTCAGGAATTGCTTGAGCAGAAGCACATCATCCTCGATTTCCTGTATCCTTGAAAGCACGAATTTGTTATGAAATGGTGTCCTGTCAACCGCAGATTTTATTTCCGACGCGCTTGCTACGCCGAACGCAGGGACAAGATCGACCTCGAAACCATCGAATACTGCGTTGATGTATGGGTGCTCAGCATACCTTTCCTCGCTGCTCTGTGCTTGCGCTGCCATTTTTCGGGCAACGTACAGTCCTTTTTCCTGAAGATATTCTCTTGAGACATCGGGGGGGAACATTATGAATATGTCCAGGTCATGCTCTCCTGACAGCCATGTGCCGCGCGCAGTTGAGCCCACGAGTATGGCGCTGATGTCCAGTCCTTCAGATATGCCGATGGCGTTTATCCTGCTGATGAGGTTGTCCGCAAGAGCCACAAGCTTTTGTTTTTCAGGCTCTTTTGGTTTGATGCGTGAGAGGACTGAGGTGCGGATGTTATCGATCTCGTTCATTTTGGTTTTGTTCTCCGATTGGTCTTCTGGTAAACTTATGAAAATAATGAGCCGCAGATAAACGCAGATGAACGCAGATTAGTTGCATGGTATCTGCGTTTATCCGCCTTCATCCGCCGTTAATATTTTATACTGTTATTTGGGAAATTATAATACTTTTTTCAATATATCAATATATCCATACGCCAAATTATCTCTTAAACTCTTCCTAGGCGTCATCAGATAAGAGAAAAATCATGAAATAGAGCGTACTATTAACACTTTCGGTCAATAATATCTTAACGGCGCTGGGGTTGCGACCCCAGACCCCTGCGTATGCGCCGCCTCTGGCGGGGTTTAACATGAAATCACCTGTTGCATATAACCACAACACTACATACTTGCAGGATATAATAAAATAGTATCCACTATCTGCTTGTCTGGTCAGTTACCCTCTCAATAGACTAAACTTAATTTGATAAATACCATATTCTCAACACAGTAATTATATGATATAAATGTATTGATAATTAATCGTAATCATTAGACACGATTCTAGTAATAATTCAAAAAATGGATTGGATCAATTGTACTCAATTGTCGGACAGCCTGTTTAGGGTTGGGTAGTTCACAATTATTGAGGCTTTTTGTTATTTTCATTTTTGAAAAAGTCCCTTATCTTTCGCTGTTTAAACCAAATCACGCTCAGTATCCCGGCAATGCCCGCTATTAATATGTCATCAGGATGCAGAATGGAAAAATGGAAAAGGTCTCTTAAGAAGGGCACATACAGTACAATGGAAAGAGATAACAGCGCCCCTCCT
>JAHIFK010000278.1 GCA_018900975.1 Methanobacteriota archaeon | reverse complement strand
GGTGGATTAGTTGTTGATTATCTTGGAATTGCGTCCGATCTGAAAGAAGCTTTATCATTTTATTCTGATAGCGGAGGAAAAGGCGATCCCGCCATTCTTCAGGAAAAAGCTGTTCAACTGATGCTTGAAAAATTAGAAATCGTTTCCCAGATGTTTCATGGCTTTTCCTATGAGCATTACTTTACAGCAGACACCTCGACAAAGCTATCAATGATACTCGCTGCGGAAGAGCATATACTTGGCCTTGAAAATGGTAAGAAACGGTATATTGATGAAGTGACTGCATTATCAAGAGCATTTTCTATCGCCATTCCACACGAGCAGGCAATGGATGTGAAGGACGAAGTCTCGTTCTATCAAGCGATAAAGTCCAGACTTGTAAAGTTTGACAGCACTGGAACAGGCAAAACAGACGAAGAAATTGAAACCGCAATCAGACAAGTTATAGATCAAGCCCTTGTAACCGAACAAGTGATAGATATTTTCGATGCTGCAGGCATTAAGAAACCGGATATTTCCATACTATCAGAAGAATTTCTTTTAGAAGTTCAGAACATGGAGCATAAAAATATCGCTCTTGAAGTCCTAAAAAAGCTTCTAAACGATGAAATAAAGGCGAGATTGAAAAAGAACATGGTTCAAAGCAGATCATTAATGGAAATGCTGGAAGATTCAATCAAGAAGTACCACAATAAGGTCATTACGGCGGCTGAAGTAATCAAAGAACTGATCGAGCTGAGTAAAGAGATTAAGCAGATGGACAAAGAGCCACAGGAAATGGGTTTGTCCGAATTTGAATACGCTTTTTATACAGCAATCGCAGATAATGACAGTGCAAGAGAATTAATGCAAAAAGAAAAGTTACGGGAATTGGCTATTGTATTATTTGAGAAGGTGAAACAAAACGCATCGATAGATTGGACGATAAAAGAAAGCGTTAGATCAAAATTAAAAGTAATAGTAAAACGAACATTAAGACAATATGGTTATCCGCCTGATATGCAAGCACTTGCAACAGAAACAGTGCTTAAACAGGCGGAATTGATCGCAGATGAAATAACCCGGAGGGGATGAGGATCCGGGTTCGCCCTATATCAAATTTGCTTCCTGTGGTGGAAACTTCGCATGCCATTAGCCGTTATATGCCATTTCCATAAAAAATAATAAGGAGTGACACAATGCCATCAAATAAAAAATCTCAACAGAAAACAGGTAAGTAAAGCCCTGAATGAGGAACGATTATGAAAACGCCAAAAGAGCGCTTCTGAAAGCGTTCGATTATGTGGAAGGAGCCAGATATATTCCAGAAGTAAGATCATATGTGCACTACAATAAAATGAAACAGTTCCTGAATGACGCGGATTGGAAAATGATCGAGCCGAAAATTATCAAGAAAGTTCAAGAGAAAGATCAGGAGGATTATATGCGAATATGTAAAGATAAAAACATGAATAAAGAAGTATGTGGGAAACATGCTTAAGGTTGTGGTTGAGATGATTAATGAAGATACCGTGAACCAGGCAATTTTTGACTACGCAGATGAAAAATATGGCAAACGATCAAAGGAACTATTCCAGAGATATCTGGATGAATTCCCCGAAAAAGATGCGGAACTACCTGAAGAAAAATGGCGTAACAATTTTCTTGCGTACCTTTTTTTTGAAAAAGTGCTTCCGGAAACAGGCATGACCATTGCAGAAGAATTTGCGAAAAACACACCTGATCTGAGTCCTGAAATGAAAGAGAACGTTCTACGGATGAAAAACATTATCCGATCCAGGTTTATAGTTATTTCCAAAAAGGATTTGTTTTTGAATATCAAGGATATGGAGACCAAGGAAGTATACAAGGTGAAACTGCATGCACCAAGCCCCGTATATCCAAACGCCGTACTAACTGGCAGAATCCATCCATTTGGCGATCATTACCGTTTCGCTGGCGTATTTTTTATGTCGACATCTCCACTTTTATTGGATTCAGATATTCTTATGAGTGCCTTTGAGAATGACGGGCTTAAGAAGATCGAGAGCATTCTATTACGCAAGGGTTCTTCTCTACAGTCAATAATGAACAAATATCCGGCTCACTGGATAGATTGGATGTGTGAGCATTATGGTTTGAAAGAGAGACTTAAAAAGGAAAAAATCCAGGGGATTGAAAATAAAATTATAGATGACCTGCCCCAGATCGTCTCAAAATTGCCAGAAAAGTCTAAGGAAGCACTGGCTTTTTGTATCAAACAAGGCGGCGTTGTGAAATATGGTCAGCTTAAAGAATACGATGATGATATGGATTTCTTCTGGAAGGAGGGAAAACCCGTATCCACAATTGGTATGCTGAGGCAGAAAGGACTGATTGTTGTTGGAAAAATGGTCTTCGGTGATAGGCAATTCAAGGTCGTGTTTATTCCTGTTGAAATCCGCGAGGGGTTGAAATCCGTGTTGAGGGGTTATGAAGGATAAAGGTATATAGATTATTATACTTGCCAGCATTAGTGCTAATCATGGACCCATCCGATAGATCTGAGATCATAATTGCTGGAGTGATATTCGGTGTTTATATAGCATTTGTCCTTACAAGGCATATCTGCAATACGATCCCTGGATTATGCACGGCATCATGGGTTGTATTTGGCGTAATATTTATTGTTGCATTGATATTCATAATGTCGAAGATTTTCATGGCATAAATACAAAGAAATGAATCAAAAAAATACTTCCCCGAATATACACGAACTGCTCCTGCACCTCGGCTACCGTGAGGCGATCATACCGAATATCATAGATGAACTTGACAATTTATTAAATGACATCGGTTTTGATGAACTTGAACAGAAAGCACAAGAAGCCATAGATGCAAAAGATCAGGCAGGTCTTATCAACATACTAAAAGAACTAATGAAGCGTCTTGAAACTAAAGGCATATACCGCCCTGATTACCCCACAGGGCTGATAAAGCTCCTGGTCAATGGATTGAATCGAGTGGGGGAGGATATCTTTACGGTCATCGAAAAATCCCGTATCTCAAATGAAGAAAAACGAAAAGAACAGGAATTCCTGGCATCCTGCGCCGCCATCACCCAGCTTGGATATATTATTCTATGCAAGTTCATCCATAATTCAAAGGCTGCAAGTTCAGGACCTCACGTCTTTATCGTAATAGATGGGTTCACACCATTTTCCATGATCTTCGTGGATTTCAGCATTGATTCCATAATAGAGATAGATGCCAGGCTGTATGAACAGAAAGAAAACAATTACTACCTTAAAAACCCGGCATCGGATGATGAAACATCAAAACACATCGCGCAGTATTACTACACATTTCATGTTACTTCAGGAACTGGTCTTTCCCATAATATCCATAACAACCTTGGGATGGCATACGACATGGCAGGAATGTATGAGAACGCTGTCGAAGAATTTAACGAAGCGCTCAGGCTTGACCCTGAATATATTGAGGTCTTAAATAATCTCGCAGTCACGTATCACAGGATGGGACTGTTCGATAAAGCAATTGAGAGGCTCAAGGAGGCACTCAGGCAGAGACCCGGATATCCGGAGGCTCAGTGCAACCTTGGGAATATCTATGCATCAGGAGGGAGGTACGAGGAGGCGCTTCTGGAATTTGAAGCCGCGCTCTTGCTCAATCCCAACAATGCGCTTGTCCACTATTGTCTGGGGAATGTATATGAAGAACAGGAAAAACTTTCTGATGCTATCAAGGAGTTTAAAGAAAGCTTAAAGCTCGACCCTGATCATCTTCCTGCCCGCAGCAGCCTCGGTGAGCTCTATGCCAGGCAGGGCAGGCATGAGGAAGCGCTCAGGGAATTCCAGGAAGCTCTTAATCGAGACCCTGAACTCCCGGAGGTGTATCATGGTATCGGGAGCGTGTATTATGATCTGGGTAGTTTTGAGAGATCGGCAAATGCATGGATTCGCGCGGTGTATCTTGACCCCGAACTTCTTGAACAAGTGCCTGATAAGCTGCTCCTCAAAGTGAGGCAGGGAGTCTCAAGGATCAGGTGAGGGGGAAATGTCAGCAGATAAAATAGTTATCAAGGGCGCCCGCGTCCATAACCTCAAGAACATAGACCTTGAGCTTCCGCGTAATAAATTGATAGTGATCACAGGGCTTTCCGGTTCCGGAAAATCATCACTTGCTTTTGATACCCTGTATGCGGAAGGACAGAGGCGGTATGTGGAATCCCTGTCACCATACGCCCGACAGTTCCTGGGTCAGATGGACAAACCTGATGTGGAATACATCGAAGGTTTATCACCTGCCATATCCATTGAACAGAAATCCACGAGCAAGAATCCCCGCTCAACAGTCGGCACGGTCACAGAGATATTCGACTACCTTCGCCTGCTTTATGCAAGGATCGGAAGGCAGCACTGTCCCAACTGCAAAAGTGAGATCACTCCACAGACAGTGGAGCAGATAGTCAGAAGGCTCATGTCGCTGCCTGAAGGCGAAAAACTTCATGTGCTTGCTCCAATTGCGAGACAGAGGAAAGGCGAATATAAACAGATATTCGAAGAACTTGCCTCATCGGGATTCGCCCGTGTCCGTGTGGACGGGAAGATGCATGAGTTGTCCGGGGAGATAAGCCTTAACAAGCAGCAGAAACATGATATTGATGTTGTTGTAGACCGAATTTCAGTAAAACCAGGGATAGAGGAGAGACTTGCGGATTCAGTTGCTACGGCGCTTAAGCAGGGGAACGGCATTGTCGTCGTTGAAGTGATCGGGGACAAAGAGCTTCTTTTCAGCGAGCATGCTGCATGCACGAAATGCGGTATAAGCTTTGAGCCGCTTGAGCCAAACATGTTCTCATTCAACAGCCCGCGCGGTGCGTGTCCTGCCTGCCAGGGGCTCGGCAGCACGATGGAGTTCGACCCTGACCTCATAATACCTGATAAGAGTAAATCCCTGGGTAAGGGGGCTATTGAACCCTGGGGATACGAGCACGGATATTATTTCCAGACGCTCCAGTCTGTGGCAAAGCACTACGGTTTCTCGCTTGATACACCTTTTTCTGAACTGAAACCCGAACACGTGGATGTGTTACTGCATGGAAGCAGCGAAGAAGTGCTTTTCAGGTATGTTCCGCGGGTAAGGGACGGGCTGTGGGAGCACAGGAGCGTTTTTGAAGGGGTACTCCCGCATCTGGCGCGCAAATACAGGGAATCGCAATCCGAGGAGGCGCGGGAAAGGATACAGCAGTATATGAGCATCAAACCATGCACAGTATGTAATGGCGAGCGGCTGAAACCATCAAGTCTTGCAGTTACAGTGGCAGGGAAGTCCATTATCGAAACGACACGCATGTCAGTCAAAAAGGCGATAGAGTTCCTTAACAGCATCACTTTTTCTGAAAAAGAGGCGATAATCTCAAAACCAATTATGAAGGAACTGCGGGCTCGCCTTGGGTTCCTGATGGACGTGGGTCTTGATTACCTCACACTTGACAGGGCTGCCGGCACCCTGTCAGGCGGCGAGAGCCAGAGGATAAGGCTAGCCACGCAGATCGGTTCCAGCCTTGTTGGTGTTCTGTATATCCTGGATGAGCCAAGCATAGGTCTTCACCAGCGGGATAACGGCAGGCTGATAAACATGCTTACCCAGCTTCGAGACCTGGGGAATACGGTGATAGTGGTTGAGCACGATGAAGAGATGATACGAAGCGCTGATTTTATCGTGGACATGGGGCCGGGCGCTGGAGTACACGGGGGCGAAGTTGTTGTCACAGGAAGCCAGGATGATGTCATTAAGTGTGAAAATTCTCTTACCGGGAAATACCTGAGCCACGAAAAAGCGATAGCAGTCCCGGGCAAGCGAAGAAGGCCGAAGGGCAAAATAACGATCGTGGGAGCGGGTGAGAACAACCTGAGGCAGATAGATGTAAATATCCCTCTTGGCGTGATGACATGCGTTACCGGTGTATCAGGTTCAGGAAAGAGCACGCTCGTTAATGATATCCTGTATAAGGCCCTTGCGCGGAGGTTCTACCATGCAAAGGATAAGCCTGGGGTGCACAGGGGCATAATAGGACTTGAGAACATCGACAAGGCAATAATAATCGACCAGTCACCCATTGGCAGGACGCCGCGTTCTAACCCTGCAACCTATACCGGGGTTTTTACGCCGGTAAGAGACATGTTCGCAAAGCTTCAGTCCTCAAAGGCTCGCGGATATCTGCCTGGACGGTTCAGCTTTAACGTGAAGGGAGGGAGATGTGAAGCCTGCAAGGGCGACGGAATAATCACGATCGAGATGCACTTTTTGCCCGATGTCTATGTGCCGTGCGAGGTGTGCCACGGGAAAAGATTCAACAGCGAGACCCTGGAAATTGCCTACAAAGGAAAGAACATATCCCAGGTTCTGGATATGACTGTGGAGGAGGGGCTTTCGTTCTTTGAGAATATTCCCAGGATCAAGCGGCAGCTTCAGACGCTGTTTGACGTGGGTCTTGGATATATCAGGCTCGGGCAGCCTGCAACTACGCTATCGGGCGGCGAGGCGCAGCGCATCAAGCTCTCCACGGAACTCAGTAAAAGGAGCACGGGAAGGACGCTCTACATCCTTGATGAGCCCACAACTGGTCTGCATTTTGC
>JAHIFK010000277.1 GCA_018900975.1 Methanobacteriota archaeon | reverse complement strand
CGTAAAGCATAAATACCTTTATGCAATTGTGGGTATTCATCACGATTGATTGTTATTAATTAATATATATATTCTGTTATCGGAGAAAAAAAGACATGAAGGAAATACGAATACACGGACGTGGCGGACAGGGTTCTGTGACGGCTGCCGAACTTCTGGCAGTGGCTGCATTTGAGGACGGGAAATACAGTCAGGCTTTTCCGGCTTTCGGCGTGGAGAGAAGAGGCGCTCCGGTAACGGCTTTTGTGCGCCTGGACGATAAACTCATACGACTGCGCAGCCAGATATATGAACCCGATTATGTTATTGTGCAGGATGCCACCCTGGTCGACGTAGTAGATGTAGCAAGAGGAACTAAACCAGATGGGTTTATCCTGATCAATACTGAAAAAAGCCCGGAACATTTCAAAATGGAGACAAAAGCATCTATCAAGACACTTGATGCTACAAAGCTGGCTATGGATTTCATCGGAAGACCAATAGTAAATACCACACTTATCGGCGCTTTTGCAGGAGTTTCCGGCCTTATCAAACCAGAATCAATAAAAAACGCAGTAATGGAACGCTTCCCGGGAAAAGTCGGTGAGAAAAATTCTGCTGCTATCCAGGCTGCTTATGAAATGATGGAGGATCAGCGATGAAACTTATTATCAAGACCGTTGCCAAACCGGGAAGCTCGAATGTCAACAAGACTGGAGCATGGCGGTCGTTCATGCCTGTTTTTGACCATAAACTGTGCAACAAATGCGGTATCTGTGCCATGTACTGCCCTGAAGGTGTGGTATATAAGCTGGAGAACGGGTTCTTTGAACCTGACTATGAATATTGCAAAGGATGCGGTATCTGTGCGAATGAGTGCCCCAAGAAAGCTATAATAATGGTACTGGAGGGAAAATGAGAAATCGAATGGTAGTCGTTGAAGGTTCTTATGCTGTAGCGCATGCTGTCAAGGTATGCAAACCCCACGTGATCTCCGCATACCCGATAACCCCGCAGACACATATCGTGGAAGACCTTTCCCAGTTCGCAGCTGATGGTGAGATGAACTGCGCATACATGAACGTGGAATCCGAGTTTTCAGCAATATCTGCACTGATTGGCTCAAGCGCAGCAGGAGCGCGAACGTATTCTGCTACGACATCCCAGGGGCTTGCGCTTATGCATGAAGCGCTGTTCAATGCCTCAGGCATGAGGCTCCCTATTATAATGACTGTTGTGAACAGGGCGCTTTCAGCTCCGATCAATATATGGAACGACCAGCAGGACTCGATATCCCAGCGCGATACAGGCTGGATACAGCTTTACGCTGAGGATGTCCAGGAGTCTGCGGATATGATACCGCAGCTTTACAAGATCGCAGAAGATGAGGGCGTTTTGCTGCCCGCTATGGCGTGCATGGATGGTTTCATCCTGTCGCATGTCTATGAGCCAGTGATCCTTCTTGAGCAGAGCCTTACTGATGAATTCCTCCCTGATTATTCTCCCGAATTCGTGCTTGACCCGAAAAATCCCATGTCATTTGGTACATTTGCCGACCCAACCACATACACTGAGTTCAGGTACAAGCAGGAGAAAGCCATGGGTGTCGCCTTAAAGAAGATAGAGGAGGTTGCCATCGAGTTCAGTGAGAAATACGGCAGGTATTACGGCGGGCTTATAGACGGTTATATGCTTGAGGATGCCGAGATCGTAATAATGGCTATGGGATCTGTTATCGGGACGATAAAGGATACGATAGATATGCTGCGAAAAGATGGAGAAAGCGTTGGACTTCTTAAAGTCCGGTCTTTCAGGCCCTTCCCGGCTGATGAGATCAGGAAGGCGCTAAAGAACGCAAATGTGGTTATAACGCTTGATAAGAACATCTCTGTCGGCAAGAACGAGGGCGCGCTTTGCACAGAGGTCAAGGCGTGCATGTACAATAATATAGATGCCTCCGCCCCGGTCATCGGGTTCATGTTGGGGCACGGAGGACGCGATATTCCAATCAGCACGATAGTAAAAATAATTAATAAGGCAAAACTTGTAGAAAAGGGTATATTTGTGGAAAGCGAATTTGCTGACCTGCGGGAGGATCTGGCATGAGTCTCCTGAAACCCGGTCACCGTGGATGCGCAGGATGCTGCGACGCTCTTGCAGCGAAATTCGTGCTTGATGCGCTGGGTGAGGACTGTATCGTCGTAAGCCCCACAGGCTGTCTTGAGGTTTTCACATCGCCTTATCCGGAATCTTCCTGGGGCGTGCCCTGGATACATTCACTCTTTGAGAACGCTGCTGCAGTTGCATCTGGTATCGAGGCAGCTTTAAAGGCGATGGGAAAAATGAACGATACAAAGGTCGTGGTAATAGGCGGTGATGGCGCCACGATGGATATTGGCTTGCAGGCAATTTCAGGCGCCTTCGAGAGGGGTCATGATCTTATCTATATCTGCATTGATAACGAAGCTTACATGAACACGGGGATCCAGAGAAGCAGTGGCACACCGATGTACGCGAATACTACTACAAGCCCGGCAGGGAAGGCATCGTTTGGCAACCCGCTTAATAAGAAGAACATGCCTGCCATAATAGCAGCTCACGGTTCCCCTTATGTTGCAACTGCTTCAGTGGCTTATGCTCCTGATATGATAAGAAAAGTGAAAAAAGCGGCCCAGATCAAAGGCCCGACCTACGTGCATGTTCACGCGCCCTGCTGTACTGGCTGGAAGTTCGAGGGGTCAAAGACCATTGAGGTTGGCAGGCTGGCAGTAGAAACTGCGCTGTGGCCTCTTTACGAGATGGAAAAAAGCGAAGTCACGGGGGTCAGGAAGATAAAGAACAGGAAACCTGTTGAGGAATATCTGAAAGCGCAAGGGAGGTTCAGGCATCTGTTTACAATGGAAGGCGGCGCAGAGGAAATAAAGAAGATACAGGCAACCGCTGACTGGAACGTTAAGCATTTCGGGCTGGAAGTAAGAGAATTGAAATTAATGAAGAAATAAAGACAAAAGGCAAATTTACTATCCTCTCTTGTGATCTTATATGATGGGGGGCAGGTAGGGAGGTTTTAATTTTTGGGGGATCTTATCGTTTCAAGGCTCTGCATTTTGAAAATCAACAACCGCGGATGAAGGCGCCCAGAGTCACGAGCCTCCAGAGTCGCGCCTCTGGAGGGCGCATACACGTCGACTGTCACGCCAGTCGATTGCGTGCACACGTATGCCAGCGCACTGGCATACGTGGACGCGCGTCCTCAAGGGGCGCAACCCTT
>JAHIFK010000276.1 GCA_018900975.1 Methanobacteriota archaeon | reverse complement strand
TGCCTGACCGAAAGCCGCAGTCCATACAAAAGGGTCAGATAGTTTTGAGAAGTCAGGACTTAAATAAAATACAACTCCGGCCATCGCTCCTGGCAATAAAAGGGAGAAAACAAGTAACACCAGCAGCATCACAAATAAAAGAAAAAAGCAAGTATCCATCCGGTTATTACGAGATAATAACTCAATATCATGACCATTATGAAGACCAGGAAGAACCCGGCTATCTTGAAACCCTTTCTAATAGCAGTGAAAGCAGGTACAACAGAAGTCTTAAGGTGTCTTCCAAGTGCGAACTCGATTATCATCAGAGGCAGGCCGAACAAAAAAACAGCTATCAGATAAGGGATCAGGAAAGCTCCGCCCCCGTTCTCCCCTACTATGTAGGGAAAACGCCAGATGTTGCCTATCCCCACTGCCGAGCCTATGCTTGCAAGGATGAAACCTAAATTGGATGACCATTTTTCTCTCATATTCTATCCCTTTACTTTGATGTATTAATATTATTAACGTATGCAGTGTATCCATTATCCCATATTTGTTACCAGATGCTACATAGTCAATTGCTTCAAAAATGACTCTGCCCTCTCTTCACCACAATTCATCAGATCTCGAATAAAAGAAGGAGAGCGATCCAGTTTGGAGGAATAATCCAGCGCCAGATCAATTTCAATTTTTTTTATTTCCACATGCTTATATCTATCTGTTGAGAAATGGCCGTCTTTCAACCACCTGTTGAAAGATTCAATAGAACTTATTTCCTGATTAAGTGAGAGGTTACCTGCGAGTTCGTTTCTACGATCAAGTATATCTTCCACGGTTTTAGGTTCATCACCTCGAACTTGCGGATTTATCTGGATGATCCATATTTCATCGGTTTTGCACTCGTCCGGCTCCAGATCATGAACAAAACATTCAATTGGAGGGTTATGAGAAAACAACCCATCCCAGTATGAACGATTGCCAATCCTGACAGCTGGAAATAAGAGAGGAACAGCCGCTGAAGCAAGAATGACCTGTGAAGTGATCTCAGTATTCTTGAAAATTCGGAAATTACCATTGCATACATCTACAGTACCAACGAACAGGGATGGACTCGATGGTTTTTTGAGCAAATCCTGGATCTCATTAAAATCAATAAGTTGTTCAAGTATTTGCTTTAAACGATCCTGCCCATAAGGAGGATAGTGGTAAGGACTTATTTCAGGAATAGGAAAACCACTGCTTCGCAGTCTTGTCAATGTAGTCACAAAGTAATTTATTCCTGCATCCCAGGGGTTATTTGCCATCATTTCTTCCCAAAAAGAGTCCAGCAGCTCGATACTTTTTTTCTCATCATTTTTCAGCAAACCATACCAGGCGAGCAAAGCGCATATTGCACCGCCAGAACTGCCGCTGAAATCGATGATATTATAACCTTTTTTATTTAAATTTGGGGACTCCTTCAAAATTTTCTTGAGCACGCCGGCTGTAAAAGCAGTATGACTGCCACCGCCCTGGCATGCAATACCTATTTTCTTGATCGAACATTCTTTTTGCATAACAACCTCCATTCAAATTAAATGATAACTAAACTATTCCAGTATGAGCCAGGATCAGGATAACGAAAAGCGCTATAAGTGGGATGAATATGTTCGCCACCAATATATCGAAATAAGATTTTTTGTGAGTTAATCGAGTAATGGAAAGCAAAGTAATTATGGCGCCATTATGGGGTAAAGTATCCAGTCCTCCACTTGCGATAGCGGAAACCCTGTGCAGTACTGCAGGATCGATCCCGTCCCTGATTGCCCAGTTATAAAACTCCTCTCCGAAAATACCCAGGACTATAGCCATGCCTCCTGACGCAGACCCTGTAAGTCCTGCAAGTACCGTAGTTGAAAGAGCAGTAGCAATTATTGGATTTGGGGAAATATCGATCAGTGATTTACTGATAATAGAAAATACGGGTAAGGTCGCGATGACCGTTCCGAAACCAACTACTGATGCGGTATTAAATATCGGCAGAAGGGAATCGGCAGCCCCTTCATCCATAGTTTTGATAAGATCGGCCCAGCATTTAAAACTCCGGGCATAAAGCGCAGCAGTAGATAGTATGGCAATGACAAGTGCGATGATCAGGCTCCACATTCCAATAACACCCTGAGACGTTTCGAACATGGGAAATATCACGCGTGAAAGAACAAGGAAAACTACAGGAATAAGGATTATCGAAATAACAGCCCTTTGAAAACTGGGAATTCTCACGTTCTTCACGGGTTTGTTGTCTTCATTGTCATTCTCTCCGTAACCTTCGCCAGCCGCCTTAGCTCTATTTGCTCTTCTTTCCAGCCACATCATTCCCAGTCCAAACATTATGAGGGCAGCAACAATACCCAGGATCGGGGCGGCAAACAGATCAGTCTTGAAATATGGCATAGGTATTGCATTTTGGATCTGAGGTGAACCTGGAAGAGCGGTCATTGTAAAGGAGAAAGCTCCAAGAGCGATAGCTGCAGGTAACAGTCTCTTAGGTATTTGCGCTTCCCTGAAAAGATGCGCTGCAATAGGATATATGGCAAAGACAACAACGAACAGAGAGACTCCGCCGTAAGTGAGTGCAGCACAGGATAATACTACTGCAAGAATGGCTTTTTCTTTTCCTAGTCTGGTCGTGATAAAATTGCCAATAGCTATGGAACAACCAGTTGCTTCAACTACCTTTCCAAAAATTGCACCCAGTAGAAAGAGTGGGAAAAAAGACAATATAAATCCTACAGTACCTTTCATATAAGTTACTGTAAATACTTCCATCAGATGAAGTCCTGGAGCAAACGATGCCGCTACCAGCGCCAGCAGCGGTGATATAATGATGACACTGAGTCCCCTGTAAGCAAGGTAAATAAGTAAACACAGTGCAAGTAGGATCCCCAGCAATTCCAATATCATTAATTCAACCTTCAACTTGTGTTTCAAATAGAAAAGCTTTTTGATTTTTCTTTTGCATTATTATTATACCCCGGACAGCGCCAGATATGTAATAATTGGAAGCAGTACAGTAACTACTGCTCCGTACCTGTTCGTTTCCTTTGTATAATCCACATTCTGCCACCAGTCAACATCTATATGGATGATAGTTGTCACGATAAGCGAGGATGCCAGGAAAACATAGGTTGAGATCATGATCTTATCTATCAGCATCAGGAACCCAAGAGGCGGAAGTGATGCGGTCTGGCTTATATGGAACATTACCGCAGATATCAGCATGCTTGTGCCAAGACCGAGTCTCTGCGCGATCTTGTCAGGGCGGAAGAAGAATGAAAGCCCTGAGACAACACAGAATATGAATGGCGGAAGAAGGGTCTTGATAGCCGTAGAGGTCTTTTCACGTTCTATATCGATCACAAAATTCCCCCTTGAATATGATTCGTTCCACTTATACTCTTTATCCGTGGCTTTAAATTCCCATCCTTTTATCAGCCATCCTGATGCCTTCACCTCACTGTCCAGCCCGCTTTCATCGACTGCAGGTGTATATTGAAGCGTTTGCACAGTATTTAGCGAATCTTCAAAATCTATCTTAAGTGCCTGGGTATCAAAAGGATAATCCTTGAAACGCGGTTCAGAATAAAGGGAAGCCTGTATCCTGTACCATATCTCCCTTTTGCCGGTAGCCGGATCGGTCTCATCTGAGATCAACTCCTTGGAATTTGCCCTGCCATTCATGAATTCGAACTTT
>JAHIFK010000275.1 GCA_018900975.1 Methanobacteriota archaeon | reverse complement strand
CAGACCTTTCTAATTCGGATTTGGGGGGAATTAATTGTCCAGATATGCTTTGCCCATAACGATCCCACGTAATATCGCGGCGTGTACGGGTCTTTAAATTCTGCTTTATAAGCTGAAGCGCCTGGAAAATACTGGACTTTCCACTATTGTTTTGTCCAATGAATATTGTAATGGGCTTAATTTCAAGAGTGGTGTCTTTGTGTAACTTGAAATTCTGAAGTTTGATCTTTTCTAACATAATGCTCTTATTATTTTTTATATTTATAAACTTGTGTCAATCAATAAAGATATTCTTATCAGAATGTGGAACCAGATGCAATTCCTCAGCCCTTTTTAATAATTCCCTCACAGCAGCAACTCCATCCCCTATATCCAGTGTATAATCATTCACATACAGCCCGATATGCTGGTCAATAACTTCATCATCCAGTTCCTGCGCATGTTCTTTTATGTAATCGCGAGTCATGCTCCGGTTCGCAAAAGCAAACTCAACGCTCTTTTTTAGCATCCGGTCAACCTCGTTTATTACTTCCGCCCCAAGACCCCTCTTCGCCACAATCCCTCCAAGGGGTATGGTAAGACCTGTTTCCTCTTCCCACCATTCGCCAAGGTCAACAAGCTCCATAAGACCGTATTTCGGATAGGTGAACCGCCCTTCATGTATTATGAGTCCGGCGTCCACTGTGCCCATGCTCACAGCGTTCATGATGCGGTCAAAACGCATCTCAACCACATTCCTGATATCATGATCAAATAACTGCAATAGCAGGTAAGCTGTTGTCATTTTTCCGGGGATGGCTATTTTTTTCCCAGCAAGATCTGCGATATTTATCCTGTCCTTAGCCACTATCAGGGGACCGCAGCCCCTTCCAAGCGCGCTTCCACTGTGGAGCAGGCAGTAATCCTTCCTGAGATGACAAAAAGCGCTGAAAGAGACCTTTGTCACATCAAGTTCCCCACGCAGCGCCATCCTGTTAAGCGTCTCCACATCCTTCAGGGTTTCAGAGAATTCCACGCTGCCCCTGACTTTTTTATGAGCCAGCGCATAGAAGATGAACGTATCGTTGGGGCATGGGGAATAGCCCAGGGAGAGTTTTTTCATTTTAATTTCCTGACAAGTTCTATAATCACTTTATTGCAATTCAAAGCCGCACGGTCAATATTCCATCTCTTCATATCCCTGTCCTCGATTATATTGCTAATGCCCCGGACTTCAACCATTGGGACGCCGTACATGGCGCAGATATGCGCAACAGCCGCGCCTTCCATGTTCTCGCAGATCCCGTCAAATCGCCGCCTTATGATTTCTCCGCTTTCACGGGTTCCCGAGCATTGCGACACGGTTACGAAATTCCCCTGTTTAGTGTCAAAACCGCAATCTTTTGAGGCTTTTACCGCTATTTTCGCAAATTTTATATCCAGCGGAAAATTATTGTAATACTCCTTCTCTTTCCTCAAAAATGGAAAACCTGTGAATTCCATGGGGCTCCAGCCATCTTTTGTTATCACACCTTCTTCCCCGTAGTTCTCACTTTCCGCGATAGCGATGTCGCCGATATTAAGTCCTGAATCCGGGTACGCGCCCCCGATGCCAAATAGTATCAGAACGTCCACCTCATATTTCTCAAGGATTATAGTAGCGGAATGCGCCGCATTGACCTTTCCCACGCCGCAGTGTGTAAATATTACACTTTTGCCTTCTAAATCTCCTTTAAAAATGGTTTTCGGCTCATCACCCGGCGCCTGACGTATTTTATGTCTTATTTCTTTTGATTCAACTGGCGTTGGCGCGATGAGGGCGAGAGTCATTATTGTACCTGTGTTATCAATTTACCATGTTTTTCAGATTTGGTTTGAAACGAGAACACGGATGACACGGATCAGACGGATTTTCACGGATCCGTATGCATCCGTGTCATCCGCGCCATCCGTGTTCCTATTTCATGATTCTTCTCTTAACCAATGACCAATGAATTAGTATATACCTCTTTTGCAATAACATAAACCTTCCAGTCACCTGCATAAACGCAGGTCGAGAATGATAACAAACATTGGGTTTTGGGTCGGATCAATCAAAACATTCTTATCTTTTCAAACAATACATGAAAGATATGACTGGTGTATTAAAATCTTCACGTTCTCTTGACGGCATGACCATCGTTCTTTGCATAACAGGCAGCATCGCCGCTGTTCGATGCGTTGAGCTTGCGCGTGAACTCATGCGTCATGGTGCGAATGTGCATGCGGTAATGACAAAGGATGCACAGAAAATACTTCATCATGAGGCGATGAAATACGCAACTGTAAACCATGTGATCACAGAAATAACAGGCGCAGTTGAGCATGTGGGATTTTGCGGCATCGGGGGGAAGGCATCACTTCTTCTTATCGCGCCCTGTACAGCTAACACCATCGGGAAAATTGCCCACGGAATTGACGATACAACTGTCACGACCTTTGCTACAACGGCTTTTGGCTCAGGTATCCCGATAATGATAGTTCCTGCGATGCATGAGTCCATGTACAACCATCCTATCGTTATCGAAAATATTGGAAAACTCAATGGGCTCGGAGTGGAGTTCATCAATCCGGTACTTGACGAAGGCGCGGCAAAAATCGCTTCCACTCATGAGATCGTGCTTCGGGTGGAAAGGGCGCTCAGTAAGAAGACGCTTGCAGGAAAGCGTATTATCATCACAGGTGGCGCGACTTCTGAATCTATCGATCCGATAAGGATAATAACCAACCGCGCATCCGGGAAAACGGGGGTGGAATTGGCGCTTGAGGCTTTCAGGAGAGGCGCACAAGTTGCACTCGTCCACAATGGCTGCATGGGCATCCAGGGAATATGTGAATTTAACGTTGAGAGCGCCAAAGATATGACAGAAACTGTGATCGAAGAAGTGGGTAAGGGATGCGATCTTCTCATAAGCGCGGCTGCTATATCTGATTTTACAGTAATGCCTTCTAAAGAAAAGATAAAGTCGGGAAAAGATGTCACACTTACATTGGAGCGTGCGCCCAAGCTCATAACAGAGGTGCGCAGGAAATATCCTGACCTTAAGATAATTGGTTTTAAAGCTGAGACCGGAATTACAGAGGATGAACTGATAAAGCGGGCGCAAAGTTCGATGGAGGGATCGTCACTGAGCATGGTAGTTGCAAATGACGTTTCTTCAGGCGGGATGGGGACAGAGGACAACGACGTCTATCTGATAGATACCGGTATAAAGCGCGTTAGCGGTACCAAGCGGGAGATAGCGTTAGAGATAATGGATAAGGTAGAGGCATTCATTTAGAATGAAAATAATTACCATCGAGCCATGCTTCACAAGGGGAGATGAAGACCTTTTCAGCGGGGAGGCTGAGCTTGGAATTGTAAAAATGACCGCTCAGGCTGTGGAGGAACTTAAGAAACACTTCGATGGAGTGCAGGTGACGCCAGATGGCGAGATGATGGTTCTCACGAATTTACCGGTTGAAAAGATAATTGTTTTCAATACCGGACGAGCGATAATAAGACGCGTTGCGGGGAAGGATAAGGCGGTTGAGAGGTTCGAAATGCTGGAGAAGGTGCTGGGGGATAATATATGATCATCTGGAACAACGCATAAGAATATTTATGGTTAAAAACCAAACGTTTTGAACTTATCTTTGCGTCCTTTGCGCTCTGGAATGAAAACACAGTAATAAACAACGAACTCGTGCGAACTGAAAACTTTAGGAAAGTTTTATCAAACGACAGGTATGCTTCGCATACCTGAACACCGCATAAAGCGAGGTGTCGCTTTACGAACTCATGCCGCCGGAGTTCGTTCGAGTTCGTATTTGTTCGTTGTAAACGTCGTTATGTTGCCAGTTTTCATTGTTATCTATGAACACCATTCATAGCTGACTTTGCGGTGAATAAAATCAAACATCATTTCCTGCCCATCCTTCTCACCGCGAAATCACAGGCCTTGTTCAGCACATCGTAATTCTCTGCCAGCATCGGACAGTAAGCCATCTCTGTCCGGAAGAGTGAATAAATGTCCATGCCGTTACGTATCGCAAGAGAAGCTGCAAAACCCCCGCTTCCAAGACCTAAAATTACTATTCTTGACATGCTAAATCAAATGCCTGCTAAGGTAAATATAACTTCTTGAAAGAACGGGTAATGGATATGGAAAATCATGTTTGATATGAATTATTCCGAAAGCCGAAGCATTATGCCCGACCTTCTTGCGCCAATTATCGCCCTGTCAAGAGCAAAAATACCTGCAACAAAATAAAATACCGCAAGTCCGAACCCGATAACCAGGTTCGTTTCACCTGAGCCGAAGAAAGAGCGCATGTATTCAAGGAAATATGTGAGCGGTATGGCGCGTGCGATTATCTGCAAGCCTTCCGGCAGCACCGACACGGGATAATAAATACCGCACACGAACATCATAATTCCAGTGATCGTCCATGCTGCAACCTCTGCGCGCTGCCCGAAAGTCAGGATTGATATACAAACAAGGATTCCGACAGAGGCCGAGGTCAGGAAAAGCCCGGCCATAAATACAAGAACTGGTATCACACCCGCAGCAAGAAAATTAAAACCGAAAGCATAGAAACTTATTAACACAAGGATACCAAAAACCATACTTGAGCGCAGCATACCGAACAGTAGTGACCCGATCACAAGGTGTTTGCCACTGACCGGTGCTATGAAGGTGTGTTTGACGCTCTTGCTCCACATATCGAACAGCATAACATATGCAATATCTATCTGGCAAACCTGGACAATGCTGAAGGCGACCGCTCCTATCAGTATGAAGGATATCTTATCCTGTTCGATCGATAAGAAACCCGTCATCAGTCCTATCGACATAAGACTGATAAATGGCCAGAATATTACCTCAAAAACCGTAAAAAAATTTCGTTTAGCTATTATCCAGTTCTTGTAAAATGAAGCTGCATACCTGTCGAACAATCGCCTTCACACCCCTTTTTTCTTACGTTGAGCCAGTTTGGGCAGCACAATGTTAAATGTACTGCCGCATCCCGTGCTCTCGGCCCATATCGAACCATAGTGGTTCTCTATTATGCTCTTACATATCGAAAGTCCTAGACCGGCGCCGCCGTATCTCCTGTTGGATGAACTGTCTATCTGGTAGAATCTCTCAAATATGCATGTAAGCTTGTCCTCCGGGATGCCGATTCCTGTATCTGTTACGCTGATCTTAATACCCATTTTATCCTCATCTGCCATTATTTTCACGGTTCCTTTTGAAGGTGTGAATTTTATTGCATTGGCAAGAATGTTGGTTAAGACATGTGTTAAGCGTTCCTCATCTCCCCATATACCGGGAAGCTTTTTAATATCCCGGATGATTGAGATGTCCTTTTCTTTTGCCTGCTGATTGATATTTTTTATTGATCTTGTAATAATATCGTTCATGGAAACCAGTCCGAATTGCAGTCCGAACTTGTTCTTTTCAAGGTGACCAATGTCCAGTAATTCCTTTATGAGCCCTATCAACTTCTCAGTATTCCTGTAAATGATGTCCAGTTTCTTCTTTTGCTCTTCATTTATATCTCCGCACGTTTCATCGCTGAGCAATTCAGTGAATCCCTTAATTGACGTGAGCGGCGTTAACAGTTCATGGGTTATTTTTGAGATGAATTCTGTTTTTACCCTGTCTGCTTCAATAAGTTCTTCACAGGATCTTTCTAATTTCTCATTGTAATCCTGAAGCTGCATCTCCAGTCGCTTTTTTTCGGTTATATCCCTGGCTATGCCGTGCACACCTGTTATCCGGTTTCCGTCTTTTATATACCGCGTTCTTACCTCGCCCCACCTGTGCTCTTTGTTCTTGCATATCACCTCAATAATAACAGGATAATCCAGGTTTTCTCCCGATATCTGTTTTTTCAGGACTTCCTGGGAGACAACCAGGCTTTCCTGCGTGAGCCACTTCGATATATGTGTTCCTATCACTTCTTCTTTTGTGCATCCAAGTATCTTAAGCCCTGCACTATTTATGGTCTGGAAATAACCTTCAGTATCGAGGGTGTACATGTAGTCCCCGGCATTCTCGAAGAGGTCTCTGTATTTCTCTTCAGCTTCCTTGAGTTCTTCATAGGATTTTATTAATTTCTCATTGGTTGCCTGAAGCTGCTGTTCCATTTTCATATTTTCAGTTATGTCCCTGCCTAAACCATGTATCGCAGTTATCCTGTCCCCGTCTTTGACAAGCCGCCTTCGTATCTCCATGAATTTTTGCTCACCGTTCCTGTATTTTTCCTCTGATCTCTTAAGTTCCATGATAGTGTTCTTCGATCCATCGGTTGTTTGTGCGTTCTGTATCACGATCGCGGCATGTGACGCAGCATCTTTCACGAAATTGATCTCATCATCTGTGAACTGGCGCGGTTTCGCCCAGTTAACGCCAATTAGACCTGTTGTAACAGTGCCTTTTTTAATCGGCGCGAAAATCTGAGATGAAAAACCCAGTTTTTTTGAAATGTCATGCCATGGTCTTGATCCGGGTTCTTCGAAGATATTCGGTACAGGGCAGAACGTACCTGTCTTAATCGCTGTTCCCTGTGGACCAGATGCAAGATTCACCCCGGCTTTTCTTGCAGCGTCAGAAACCTTTTCAATATAATCGTGCCCCAATCCATGCGATGCTGCAATCCTTATCTCACCTGTCGCTTCATCCACCAGCATTATCGTCCCAGAATGCGCATTCATAGCAACGCATGTGATCTCCATGATACTATGCAGTATCCTGTCAAACTCAAGAGTGATATCTATCGAAGCGATAGACAATATCGCTTTCAGTTTTGATGCTTCTGTTTTATTCATTATCCCGTTTTTTTCCCTCATATTATATCAAATATTATCAATATTAAGTTTTTCGATATATTCTTAAATACGGACGATATGTTATCCACAATGATCTCAGATTATGAAGATATTACAGACTATATTTTAAAAAACTACCGGAATAAAGTTGTTGAAGTAGGGGTGGGAAGCATGCCGCATGTTGCGCTTGCATTAAAGGACAGGCTAGACGTGGTCGTTACTGACATAAACGAGCAGGAATATGCAGGGGTCAGGTTTTGCAGGGATGACATATTTGATCATGACATCGGAATTTACATGAATGCCTCCCTCATATATTCGATAAGACCTCCGATAGAAATGCAGGAAGCAATAGCAAAAATAGCAAAAAAAGTGGGTGCAGACATGCTCATCCGACCTTTCGGCAATGAAAAAGCTGATCTTGACAGGATCTGCAGATCGTGCACCCTTGTGAATCACAAGAAAGCAAGGTTTTATATATATAGGTTTTAATGTTGTATTATCAATTGAATAAGTTAATTTATGACACATTATTATATGTTGCATCGGTTATTTATATATACTAAAATTTAAATAGTATTATCATTACACTAAGGAAAGATTATGAGTGATTATACATTAGGTATAAAAGAATTGGATGCTGTTATCGGGGGAATAAAAAAAGGCTCGAATATTATGTTCATAGGTCCGCCAATGTGCGGAAAAGAGATTATCCTGTATTCTATACTGTATTACGGCACTGCAAAAAATGAAAATGCAGTAATAACAGTATCGACCCGCGAATCCGCGACCCATATCCTTGAATGGTTCAAGGAACAAAAACTAACGCTCCCCCTTTCCAGGATCGGTATAGTTGATTGCGTAACAAAAACTCTTGGCGGTGCATCAGTCGAAAATGAAAACATCAAAATAGCAAGCAGCCCCGTTGATCTGACTGGAATTGGCGTGAAGATAAGCCAGTTCTTTGAAGAATTTTACATGAAGAAGAATACAAAGAAAATCCAGCTTCATATCAATTCGTTATCAACTATACTGATGTATTCGAATATCCAGACGGTTTTCAGGTTCCTGCATGTTTTTACCGGACGCATTAAAGCTGCCGGTTCTATGGGTATCTATGTGATAGAGAGCGGTATGCATGACGAGCAGGCTATTTCGACCTTAAAACAACTTTTTGACGGGATGATAGAGATCAAATCTGAAAATGATAAATATTTTATCAGGGTAGTCGGGCTTTCCCCTAAACCCACTAACTGGTTTGAATATGAAATTGAAGGGGCTAACGTAAAGATAGTAGGGAGAAAATAGAATGATCGAAACCGGTATCCCCAAACTGGATGAATTCCTTGGCGGTGGCATACCAAATGGTAAGACCCTTGTCTATTATATCCAGCCAGGCGTAGAGGGTGAAATATTCGGATTGCAGACAATTCACAGCTCTCTTAAAAAGGGAGGGACAGGTTTATTCGTGGTTTCAAGCACCACACCCGACATCATAAAGGGTCAGTTCAGGGAGTTTGGGTGGGATATTCACCTGTTTCAAGACAGGTTCCTTTTTGTTGATGCTTATAATTCATTGATAGGCGCGCCTTCAAATGAAAAATACGTGGTCTCAAAACCCGACAATATCGAAGCGTTCAGTAAAACGATAATTGATGCAATGAAGGAATTGCCACCGAGCACAATTGTTTTTGGCTCCCTGTCAACGATCATAGACCTTTGCGGTGAAAAAGAGACCCTGGAAGCTGTCAGGACATGGAATAAGATGGCAAACCTGTATGACCATGTGCTGGTCTATAATTTCACAGCATGGCCGTATTCAGAAGAAACATTGAAAGCCATAAAAGAGGACATGTTCAATGCCGTCATATCTGTAGGCGGAATATCAGAGCGGGTTATCTTCGGGCAGTATTTCGGGATATTCAAGGCTGACTGGACAAAAGAAATAAAAAAATCCATGCTGTTTCGGGTACTGAGGCCAGGTGGAATAAAGCTGTATATACCAAAGATACTTGTCACTGGCCCATTCGACTCTGGAAAATCCACATTTGTGCATGCGCTCTCAACAAGAGCGATTTCGGTTGACAGGATGGGTACGACCATAGCGCTTGACCACGGGCATATTGATTACAAAGGTTTTAGCGCTGATATATTCGGGACACCAGGTCAGGAACGGTTCGACCCAATAATAAAACTGCTAAGCGGCGAGTCCATGGGCGTATTTCTTATCGTGGATTCAACGAACCCCACGGATTTTGTCCGTGCAAAGCAGATGCTTGAAATCACCAAATCATATGGGCTGCCGTATGTTCTAATAGCAAATAAGCAGGATTTGGCTGGCGCTCTTGCCCCGGAAGAAATAAGGAAACAATTCAACCTTCCCCACGACATCCCGATTGTACCGGTTGTGGCTAAAGATAAAAAAGGTGTTTTTGAGGCATTCGAAGTCTTGATAGATAAGATCACAGGAGGGCTCTGATGACTGATACCATTGACCTGATAGATAAATTGCTTTCTGACCTTAAGAAGTCAGGTGGTGTGGAAGCTTGCGCTGCAGTAAGCCGTGATGGGCTTCTTATCAAATCCAGCATGCAGAAGGAACAGTTCGCAGAGTCATTTGCTGCAATGTCAGCTACAATGCTCGGCGCGGCAGAGACCGCCTCCACAGAGCTTGGAAAAGGAGTCCCCAACAGGGTAATTGTTGAATCTACACAGGGGCGACTGATAGCTGTTGGAGCAGGACCTAGTGCGCTCCTGGTGGTTATTGTGAGTCCAGATGTGGGTCTTGGATTGATACTTCTGGAACTTGATAAATCGGCAAAAATATTGAAAGAGTTGTTGGAATGAACAGACAGGAACACAGAAAAAGCGCCACAGCGATCGAACCTGCCATGCAGATAGGCAAATCCGGCATAGAAGCGGTCGTTGATGAGTTAAGAACACAGTTGAAGAACAAAAAATTTATTAAAGTGAAGTTCCTGAAAACCGCCCTATATGAAAAGGATAAACATGAAATGGCGGAAAAACTTGCTAACATGACAGGTTCAGAACTTATTGAGGTCAGGGGTAATACCGCGGTATTTCGCCGAAAAGGGTAAATACTATCCGATAAGTAAATAAGCCCCCTGAATTAATTCAGGGGATAAAAGAGGACAATTTCCATTACATCTAAAGATGATTTTACGGAGGATTAACATTGACAACAGTATATGACGTACCTGCAGAAATGTTCATAAATAACGTGGCACAGAAATTAAAGGATGAAAAGAAGATAAACCAACCGGAATGGTCGCGCTTTGCAAAGACTGGCGCACATAAAGAACTCGCCCCTGATAACGCAGACTGGTGGTTCGTAAGATGCGCGTCGATCTTAAGACGTGTCTATATCGACGGGCCGGTCGGCATATCGAGGCTCCGGAGTTTCTACGGCGGAAAGCACAGGAACGGCGTAAGACCTGCGCATTTCTCAAAAGGAAGCGGCTCTGTTGCAAGGGAAGCCCTACAGCAGCTAGAGAAGGCAGGTTTGATCAAAACCCAGAAAGTTGGAAGATCAGTATCGCCGCAGGGTCAGTCCTTCATGGACAATGCAGCGAACGAAGTAAAAATAGAACTGATAAAAACGATTCCTGCTATGGCAAAGTATTAGTTTGGAGAACCCGTATGGAGACCCTGTATTTAAAAACAGGGAATTTTTGGTTTAATTAAAATGGATGAAGATCTCGAAGAGTTAAGAAGGCGCAAGCTTGAGCAGATGCAGCAGCAGCAGTACAGCGGTCAGGCTCAGGCTGCCCAGCAGGAGCAGGCGCGCGCAGAGTATGAAGCAAAAAAAGCGACCATAATGCGCCAGATACTCACGCCCGAAGCCCGTGAGCGCCTGAACACCCTCAAGATGACAAAACCCGAGCTTGTGGCAAGCGTTGAAGCGCAGTTGATCTCTCTTGCCCAGAGCGGAAGGCTGACCGGCATGATCGATGATGCAAAGCTCAAGACGCTGCTTATGCAGTTGCAGCCAAAGAAGCGCGATATGCAGATCAGAAGGGTTTGAACAGGCTCAATCCAAGTATTGAGTCCATTGTTTTTATCGTTTCAATTATCTTTGAACTTGATCTTTTATCAGGTTCCATCCCGCTGACCGTATCAGATAGCTTTTCCATAACCTTTAACGCCCTGCCGGTATCAAGGTTATCATCCATGATCTTTTCGAATCTTTTGAGGGATCTCAGGGCTATCTTTTCCCCATTATCAATGCCGTTTGAGTTTTTCAGTCGTTCGATGGTGCTTTGTATCTTTTCCAGTTTATCCCTGGCTTCCTCGATCCCCTCAAAGGTGAAATTCAACCTCCTCCTGTAACTTTTCGATAGCAGGAGATATTTTATCGCCATAGGCTCGTACCCCTTTCCCTCAAGATCGCTCAGCGTGTAGTAATTGCCTGTGGATTTTGACATCTTCCTTCCATCTATCATCAGATGCCTTGTGTGAAGCCAGTATTTTGACGGGTTCTCACCGTATGCCCCGAAGTTCTGCGCTATCACGGTTTCATGGTGCGGATATATATTGTCCACGCCTCCAACATGTATATCAAAACGCGTGCCCAGGTGCTTTGTACACATAGCAGAGCATTCTATATGCCAGCCAGGTCTTCCTTTCCCCAGTTCTGTCTCCCAGAAAACATCCCCATCCCCGTCCTCATACGATTTCCAGAGCGCGAAATCCGATAATATGGCAGAATCTTCACCCCATTCGTCGCGTTTTATTTTCCTTTTTCCTGGTTTGAGCTTCAAATGAGAGAGCTTCCCCCAATCATTGAATTTTGAGATGTCGTAATATATTGAACCATCTTTTCCACGGTAAGCATACCCGTTTTCCATTATTTTCTTTGTAATTTCGATGATCTCAGGCACATGCTCAGTGGCTCTTGGAAATACATCGGCAGACAGTAAATTAAATTTTCCCATGTCCTCAAAGAATATTTTTGAATAATATTCTGTCAGTTCCGCAAGCGTTTTTCCTTGTTTACTTGCTGTCGATATTGCTTTATCCTCGATATCCGTGAGGTTCATCACCCTTTTTACCTTATAACCTTTAAACTGCAAGTATCTAACAAGCACGTCCTCGAATATGAAAGTCCTGAAATTCCCGATGTGAGCATACCGGTAAACCGATGGACCGCACGTGTATATCCCCACGACATCAACCAGGGGTTCGAACTCCTCCTTCTGCCGCGACATCGTGTTGAAGAGTTTTAGCACGTTACATCCTCCTGAAGCTCAATACGCCTGCCACCATTGCTATTAAAGCGAAAATAAGCATCACTGCTGCGTCAAAGAATATCGTGAACTGATTTATGCCCAGGATGATACCGCGAACTGCGTCCACCCCATATGTGAGCGGATTGATGTATGTTGCAGTAGCGAGCCACCCTGTAAGATTGTCGATCGGGAACAACGCGCCGCTAAAGAAGAACATTGGCCACATAACGAAGTTTATAACAAGCGTGAAGCCTTCAGGGCTCTTCAGGTTCGCGCCTATCACAAGCCCGATGCTGACCATTGCGATCGATATCAGAAGAAGCATGAGAAAAGCATAGATCATGACAGGCGGGGTCAGGGGAATGCTTATAAAGATCCCTATTATCAGCAGGAATACTACCTGCAACATCGCATCTGTGGCGCCGCCCAGCAGCTTTCCGGCAAATACGCTTGCTCTTGATATGGGGGCAACGAGCACTTCTTTCAGGAAGTCAAGTTTCCGGTCCCAGATTATGTAAACACCATAGAAAAGCGAAGCAAAAAGCACAGTCATGACCACAATTCCTGGATATATGAAGACCTGATAGCTGTAGCCCTGGATATTTTCCATTGTAGAGCCAACGCCTGCCCCAAAGGCGAATATCCACAAGAGCGGTGAGACTATCGATGAAATAACGCGTTCCTTCTCCCTCATATATATCTTGGCTTCACGAAGCCAGATCGCATATATTCCTTCTATTTCGCTCATTTTTTCATCATCCTTTCCCAGAAACCGCCTTCTCCTTCAGCCTCGCGTATCTCGCGACCTGTATAATGCATGAACACGTCGTTTAACGTCCCGCTCCTTACTTCCACGAAATCAATTGGTCCTGTGTGGGTGAGGAGGTCCTGAAGATGCTTGCTTGCGTCTTTTATCGAAAGGTAGAGCAGTCCGTCCTTTTCTTCTATTTTCCTGACATATTCAAGCTTTCTTAATTTTTCCATATCGAATGTATGCGGTTTTAGTTTGACCACGTCGCCGACTATATGGTCCTTAAGTTGCGCAGGTGAGTCAAGCGCAACTATCTTCCCGTAATCTATGATTGCGACCCTGTCGCACAAACTCTCAGCCTCTTCCATGTAATGCGTCGTGAGCATGACAGTCATGCACTCCT
>JAHIFK010000274.1 GCA_018900975.1 Methanobacteriota archaeon | reverse complement strand
GAAGATGATGATATTACAAATAGGAAGTATATACAGAGAACACCAATGATGGCAACAGGCAAAACTGATCATATTTGGTCTTTGGAAGAGATGCTTACTTTTCCTTATTATAAAACATCAGTAAGTTAAAGGGTCAATACCCGAAAGCGCCCTGTTGTATATTTTGACTTCGTCGATAGTACCGTGGAAATACATGTGGAAAAATTCATTCCCGTTCCTGCCGATCCAGAACTTCCCTTCCGAATTATTTAACTCTCCTGTAAGGGGGGCGAAATTGACTTTTTCTCCATTTATATACTGGACGACATTATTTCCATCATAAGCAAGGGCCACAAGAGTCCATTTCTGTCTTATCATGGGATTACTCGTTGTCTGCCCGGTATGTAAATCATCAACTCTCCAGCCAGACTGCATCCTGCCCGCACAGTCTATGTATGCATGTGACTTGATCGAATATGTCCCGAACCTCCATATCGTTAATGAACGCGAACCCGGTGAGCAGGAAATCCCGTTTTCCTTTATCAGGTAATTATCACTGAAATTGACCCATGCAAGGACAGTTCCCTGTGACCTGACCGAATTGAGTGCATCAGATACCGGAGCCCAGAAGTAATTATCCATCCCGTCAAAAAAAAGCGCATCCCCTTTGATGCCATCCACATACTTTGCGCCGTACACAGTGCCGTGATTCCCGTTCCCGCTTGAATCCTGTGCATTGCCGTCAAAATGCCACTCTGCAACAAGACCTGAGTTCATCTCATAAGTTCCGGGAGCTGATGCTGTTCCTGCTAATAAAAGTATGGCAAGTATCATTTTTAGAGCAGGCACTCCCATCCTGCAATATTCATGGATGGCTGCCATATCAAACCTTCTTTTTTGATATTGTACTTTTTTCATTGATACCGGAGCACTTTTGCCATATCTGAAGGGGAAACGGGTTGAAAATCATATATTTCACCATATTGAATTATAATTATGATAATAAGTATAATGTAAAAGTTATCCATATTTATATTTATGGCTTTCCATTGAAAATAGCAGAAAAAAAAGGGACTATATATAGTATCAAGATTCCATTGACGGATACAGGTCACTCATATGTGAATCGTCCCTGTATCGCATCAATGAAAAGGATTAAAGCCGCTATGCGTCAAAATAATGGCGCAGGTGCAATAAAAAAAGAGCTTGCATCTTTTGTCTGCTGGCCTATTTCACGACAACTTTTCCTTTCATAGAAGGGTGTAACTTACACATGTACTCATAAGTCCCAACTTCGTTAAATGTATGGCTGAACGTCTTTCCCTGGCTGAGTTCACCCGAGTCGAAGCCGGCGCCTGTCACTGTGTGCACATCGTAATCCTTCTGCTTCCAGGTTACTGTACCGCCCTTGGCGATCACTACCTCTGCAGGATAGAATGAAAAATCGATATTTTCAACATTGGCTGTCATTGGCAATGAAACCGTTGTCTGAACTGGCGGCGGGGCAGTAATCACCGGCTGTGTTTCGGTAGATGGGCCACTTGATGTACAACCGCTTATCAGCACCATAAGTATTAACAATCCAGGTATCCATTTGTAATTCAATTTGAAACCTCCTTTTATGGAATATGACTTCGGCATTATTTATGCTTTCCTAACTCAGTTCTATAGGAATGTGCCAAAATTCATATTGTGGAAGAAGAATAGAGGGCTATACTTTAACTAATTTAATAGAGCTATCATGAAAAATAAGATAATCGTCACAGGCGGGGCAGGTTTCATAGGAAGTCACCTTATCGACAGGCTGCTCCTTCGGGGAGACGAGGTAGTAGTCATCGACAACCTGAGTTCTGGCAAAATGGATTTCCTAAAAGAGCATGTTGAAAATCCCGACTTTAAATTCATCAGGCTCGATCTCCTTAACCTGGAAGAACTGAAAAAATATGTAAAAGACGCAGATGCGGTATTCCATCTCGCTGCAAATCCGGATGTCAGGCTTGGCGTATCTGATACAAGGGTACATCTTGAGCAGAACATTATTGCCACATATAATCTTCTTGAGGCGATGCGCATCAATAAGATCAAAAACATCTTCTTTACATCCACATCCACGGTTTATGGTGAAGCCACCCTCATCCCCACACCCGAAGAGTATGGACCGCTAGTCCCCATATCTCTATACGGCGCATCCAAACTGGCGTGTGAAGCACTCATTACTTCTTACTGCTCAACATTTGACATGAACTCATGGTTATTTCGCTTCGCCAACATCGTCGGTCCAAGGGGCACTCATGGGATTATTGTGGATTTCATTAACAAACTCAGGAAAAACCCAGGATCACTTGAGATACTGGGTGACGGTAAGCAGCGAAAGTCGTATCTTCACGTCTATGATTGCGTCGAGGCGATCCTTTTTGCGATGGAGAACAGCAATGAGATGGTGAATATCTTCAATATCGGCTCAGAAGATACCATAAACGCGACAGAGATAGGGGAGATAATAGTTGAAGAAATGGGTCTGGAAGAGGTCGAATTCAATTATACCGGAGGCAGCCGCGGATGGAAGGGCGACGTGCCAAGGATGATGCTTTCTATTGACAGGATAAGGTCGCTTGGCTGGAAGCCGGTTTATAATTCTGAAAAAAGCGTGCGCGATGCAACCCGGAGTTTATTGAACAATGGCTAAACTATTCTGCCCGAAGTGTGGAAGCGATGCAGACGTTTTCTATGATAACGTATGCAAGCAATGCTTTATCGGGAATAAGACATTGTTTGAATGCCCTCATGTCGTTTATGGGAGGATATGTCCTTCATGCGATTCAGTTTTCAGGAAAGGCAGGTGGCAGTCCGGGGGCAAGGAGGAAGATATCGTAATTTCCCTGGTGAAAGAGAACCTGGAAATAAACGGGGACGCACAAAGAGTAGAACTTGCGTTGACGCCAAAACAGCTTGACTATTCCAGGTATCGTATACATGTTGAGGCAAAGGCAGAAATCAAAGGCGCCCCCATAGATGCTGCTCTTGATACAGAACTAAGGATAAGCTGGGAGACCTGCGACACATGCAGCAGGATATCTGGCGGCTATTTTGTGGGTATTGTGCAGATAAGAGCTGACAAACGGCTCCCTACGCATGATGAACTCACAAGATGCATGAGCCTGGCTGAAGAAGTGGCTGAGCGCTCGCGGGGAAAGGGGGACAGGCTTGCTTTTATTGCAAAGACCGAAGAGATCGAGGGAGGCGTTGATATGTACGTGGGGTCGATAAAGCTCGGGAAGCAGATATGTAGAGCCGTGATGGATACTTTCGGAGGAAAATTCGCTGAATCCCCTAAGCTTGTCGGGCAGAAGAACGGCGTTGACCTTTACCGCATCACTTATGCTCTTCGACTTCCTGAATTCGTGCGCGGGGATATTATCAGCGTAGATGGCGCGGTGGTAGAGGTGCAAAGCTGTGCAAAGCATGTGAGCGGGATTGACCTTGAGACAGGGAAAAGGTTCCTTGAGAATTTTAATAACCTGATGGATGTTAAGAAATTAACACGAAGGGAGGATGCAGTGTCTGCTGTGCTGGTGGCGGATGAAGGAAAGACGATACAGGTGCTTGACCCCCTTACTTACGAGACGATCACTGTTAAGAGACCTGAGTTCCTGAGCGTGGAGCCGGGGAATGAGATACAGATCGTAAAGACCGAAAAGGGGATTTTTGTACTTCCCTGATAATCTGCTAAAAACTTTTATACAACATTTAATACTGTAGAATCCGGAGTAAAACCAAAACAATTATAATAAACATCCACAATAACCAATAACAATGTCAAAAAAGAAGCGCATGCCACCACCGAAAAAATCCAGCAGGACAATGATCTACGCCGGGATCGCATTTCTTGTAATCATCGCAGCAGTCGCATATATATCTTCAGATCGCCCGACTGATCTCCTCACTGATGCATATTCATTCGAGAGTACAACACCTGCGCAAAGTACAGGTGCATATTCGTCGCTAGATGTAAATCCGTCAGAACAGGGGAAAGTAAGGATAGTTGAATTTATGAAATTCGATTGTGATCATTGCTATGATCTGAATAAAGAAATGCCGCAGATACATAAGAACTATGGTGATAGAGTTGAGATCATTTATGTTCCCATTTCTTTCCAGGGACAGTCCATAAAGAGCATAGAAGCTTACCTCATTGCAAAAGAGATGGGTAAAGGCAAAGAGATGCGTGATGCTCTGTTTCACGCAAAATTCGAGAGCAACAGGGATGTAATGGAAAGCATGCTGGTAATTAAGGATGTTGCGGTAAGCATTGGTCTTGGACCTGACTTCAATTCCAAACTAGAAAGAGGCTATGCCGAAAAAGCTGCTCTTAAGAATAATGCTTATGCCGGGATGTACAGTATCAAGGGGACACCCACTGTTCTTATCAATGGAAAAGAGGTAAACGTTCCAGATATCAATGCAGCTATTTCATCGATCCTGAATTAGATTCATTCATCATCGGTAAACAAGAAAGCTTTTATTTTTCTCGCAAGGATGTTGTATATATGAACACGGATGACGAGGATGCGCATGGATCCGTGAAAATCCGTCAAAAAATATAAGAAGGGCATGCAAAGCATGCCCTATACCGTGTAAACTGAGG
>JAHIFK010000273.1 GCA_018900975.1 Methanobacteriota archaeon | reverse complement strand
GTACTTCCACCTCTTGGCTCCACGGGAGTGGAAATAGTTGCGAACGAAATGGAGGGCGAGCTTTCCACTGCAGGCATAAAGGAAGGCGCAAAATGGGCAGGCGTGGACTACAGGAATCCGGTTTTTTCCATGGACTTTGGCACCACGCTGAAAGGGCGTATCACCAACGGCGATATCCCATACGCGAGGACTGTTGCCAACGTATGCGGCTATGCAGGCGCGATCCCAGATGCAGTGATAAAAGGCACCGGTCTTGTGGATAGAAGGTACGGCGCAGCGCTTGATCTTTTCCGGGACAACAAGGAACGCATGATATGGCTGATAAAAGGGGGCACTATCGAGAAATACGCAAAAGCCATTCATGAAAGGATAGCTATAGAACTTGTGCCAGAGGACAGGGACAAGTACGGCAGTGTGCCTGTCGATCCGGCTGCTGCAAAGGATATCGGTGTGGCGCTCCTCGGGTGTGACGTTGGCGAGAACGGAAGCCTTATGCCTGAACTCACCGATATCGGGGCACAGATATATTCTAAACACGGCCTGAAGACTATGTTCGCTACACTCGATCTTGTTTCTGCCATGATGGTCGAACGGATGGTCAATCTTGCAAAAGACAACCAGCTTATTACCGGAAAGACGTCCATCGGGCTAACTGGCAGGGCAGCTATCACGGGCTGCAAACCATATCTCATATTAAACGCTATTAAGAGACTCGAACTTTTTGATTCTCCAAAGGACCATGTGGTTTTTGTGGACGACGGGCTTGCAAGAGGGGCGGCTGTGATGGCACGGTGCATGAACTCGATGGGTGTTCCGAAAAATCCCCTAGGAGGCATACGCGGCGGCGGATGCGTACTGAAACAGCGCATTGAGTATTATGAGAAATCCAAAGAGAGGAATCCAGTATGAAAGCGCTTCTTTTGATGGGCTGCCCTGAACTGCCAGTGCAGACCGCGGCTGCGCTTTATATTGCGAATAAATTGAACGGCGAGGGATTTGAGGTTACAGCGGCGGGGAACAAAGCCGCCATCAGCCTTCTTCTGAACTCAGATCCTGAAAAGCACTATATCAAAAAAGTGATGGATCTTGACAGGTGCATCGGCGCCCTTGCAGAGAAGAAAATGGAAACTGACCTGTGCTTCGTGTTCATACACAGCGACAGCGGGATTTCGTATCTTGCCACTGTCAGATCGCTATCGAAGGCAAAGACCGTGGCAGTGATCTTCGGTAAAGATATTGAGCAGCTCATAGAGGCGAGCGCGGGTTCGATCATAATCGCGGCAAAAGCAGTGCATAATCCCACGCCCCTCAGGGCGCAGATAGACGGGGTGAAGTCATGGGCTGCATTGACGAAATGAATTATGAAATACTGCTGCCAAATAGCGGTTTTAGGGAGTGCGCGGATTTTATAAAGAAGAATTTCAAGGAGGTTTATTATGTGCCCCCAGGATATCGTATTTTTGATTCTTATATAATAGGCGTCCCTCCGATTCCCATTGCTGTGGAGGGGGACGATGTTATCCTGCCGTATACCAAGCCGTGCCACGGGTGCTTTGTGTTGAGGATTCCAGGGAAGGAGGAGGCGGAGAGGGTGAGGAAGGGGAAGTGAGAAAGAAGAAAGGAATAATTGTTGAGAAGAATACAAAAACCTTCTGTTTGCTTGGAACAAAATGTCTTTATAGGAATAAAATAATTATTAAATAATGCTTATTTATGAGCCTGGAGGGAATAAGATGCTGGTACATGAGGTCAAAAGAATTGGTAAAACCATAGGAGACGGCTATTTGGCTGAAAGTATTGTACAAACTTTATTGAGAAAAGGGAATCTTACTGAAGAAGATGAATATAGATTAAAGAAAGCTAAAGATTTCATGAATTATGTAAAGCTTGGTTTGGAGCAAGCTACAACAGCCAAATTAGGATACAATGCATTTGAGTCTATATCCTCATACAATAGTGCTCTTAATATAATACAAATTGAGATCACTGATGAGAGCCAGTTTAAAGATGAATTTGAAAAAAAAATATTGAACCTGACTTCTAAGATAGATGAGATTATTAGAACTAAAAAAGTAAACGTAGATGAAGTAGAAGATGTTAGAAGATTCTTTTTAGAAATGAGTATAAGGTCATTGAAAGCCACACAAAATAAATTTGAAGAGCGCCCTGAAATTCTTAAGTTGATCAATGAATATGATTGAAAAATCTATTGATACAGCTATTGAGATTTCATTTTCGTTAAAAAGAAGATTAGTTGAATTAAAGTATAAAGAATACCCTTCAAATACATCAATAAAATTAATAGAGACTTTTGAATTAATTAATAAAGATATATTAGATAAGTTAATAAAACAAAAAGATGTTTTACATAATCCGCCTGTTGAAGATAAAAATAGGTTGGAGTATGAAGAATCCGTAAGAAGAGAGATAATCAGATATAACGAATTATTATTCTATTTACATTATTTTATCCATTTTGTGGAAGAGTCCAGCACAGATCATATTTCTTTAGGTACTACTTATCCAATTGAGTCTATCATTAGAAAATTGGTATTGACCCGATAATCCGGTATTGACCCTTTAACTTACTGATGTTTTATAATAAGGAAAAGTAAGCATCTCTTCCAAAGACCAAATATGATCAGTTTTGCCTGTTGCCATCATTGGTGTTCTCTGTATATACTTCCTATTTGTAATATCATCATCTTC
>JAHIFK010000272.1 GCA_018900975.1 Methanobacteriota archaeon | reverse complement strand
GTCTTGTTCGTGAGTTCCTCAACCGGCGCGCCTATCTCCCCTTCAAGCCAGCGCAGGAATCCCTTTATCTCTGCATTCTTCTTTTTGTTCATATCGATCATTTGCTCTGCAAGATGCGCGAGCAGGTCATGGACTACGTCAGATTCCTCAGGCGCTGCGGACAGGCGCATGCTTACGAAGTCAAGAATCTTTCGACTGTCCGGCGCCGTGCTTAAAGAAGCGACCGTCTGGACAGGATGAACAGGATTTACAGGATTTGCAGCCGTGTTTATCCAGTCCATCCTGTTAATCCTGTCTAAATCCTCAGCACCCGGCGCGCCCAGAAATTCAGAGTACAACGTCTTTGCCTCAGTAGCGAGGGCGGCGCGGCGGTCGGGAGGCGTGGTGAAGGAGATGCGGCGGATGGGTAACTCATTAAAATCAAATATCCTAACTTCCGGAAATGTACGACCTTTAATTGGAACCATTAGTTTATAAACGACACTCAGAAGTCGTGAATTTAATAGTACCAAGATATATTTTAAGTTTAAATTGGACGAAATATTTACTACAGTGTAAAGGGTATCAAGACAGTAGAGCTGTTCAATATCAAAAGCACAAGTAAGGGTGTCCCCAACCCTTCTTACAAACAATTTTTCTGGAGTTAAAAAGTTTTCCTCGTTGCTTGGATCATGGATTTCATCCCTTGTTCCATAATACACATACTCCCCATCCCATTCTAACCAGAACCGCTCTATGTTTTTTCCACGAATAACCTTTTTATGCTTTTTAGTCTCCGCAACCCTATAAATAAACCTTTTATCATCGCCTGTAATAACACCGCGGTTAGTTCTTGTTAGATTTCCGATCTTATCTGAAATTTTAGAAATATCACTCAAAAACTTGAAAATCTCATTCGATAGATTTAGATTAAAGCTAAAATTCAAACAATTAAGAAAGTGTGACTGCCTTACTCTATAAAATATATTTTTATCCAAATCAGCAATTTTTGGCTCAGCAATTATTTCTATATCATGACTCTTATCAAATTCACAACTTTGTGTTATTAAAATCATTGTGGGAACAACCGCTTCTGTGAAGGTTCCATCACCAAAATAGACTAATTTATGAATTGTTGTGCTTTTCAATATATGTTCTCTAAGATTGGTGAAAGAATCGCTATTTAAGAAAACCGATGAAAATATCATACCAAAGGCACCTTGTCTCCGAAGTAAGTTGTACCCACTTTCTATAAACAAACCAAATATATCATAACGATAGTCAAATGTATTATAAAGTTTTTTATATATTTCTCTCATTAGAGGCATAATACCTGCAATTGGAATATACGGCGGATTTCCCACCACAGCATCCCACCCCGGTTTCTCCTTGGGCGCGCCCTTCTCATAGAAGCTTTCCGGGAACTCAAGCTCCCAGTGGAAAAAGCGCTTCTCATCAGCTATCTCCTGCGCATGCCTGAACCACTCGCGCCCGCGCCACCTGCTCCAGTCAGGGAAATCCTTCGGGTTCATCTCGTTTTGCATCTCTGCATATTCATCAGGCGGCGGCGCGGCGCCGAAATACGTTGAGACCCAGACGTTTGCAAGTTCATGCAGGCGCCTATTTATCTCTGACTTCTGGAGCGCGTCATACTCCTGCTCTTTTTGCTTCACCGATTTCAGGTCGTCATCGGGATGCGCCGCGAACTCGCCGTACTTTGCCAGCAATTCCTCAAAATGTTTCTTTACTGTAAAATCCCAGAGCGTGGACGTTTTAAGCTGTTTTTTTCCATTCTCTGCAGCTTCTTTTTTCTCCTTGGAAGGCAGCGATTTTAAGTCTTCAACTTTTGCGCCAATGAGACTGTTCCCCACCTTCAGGTGATGGTCAAGGAAAGTCAGAGGCTTGTTAGCCGCTACGGTCTCAAGCCACAGCGAGAGCTTCGCAAGTTCCACAGCCATCGGATTCAGGTCAACACCGAAGATGCAGTGGCGCACTACTTCGCGCCGCGCCCAGTGCACATCGTGCTCTGCCACTTCAACAGATTCCAGTTCTTCAGGTCGTGCCTCGCCCCAGGCTTCAACGAGCTTGTTTGCCAGGAACTCGCACGCTTCGACAAGGAAATGACCGCTGCCCATCGCAGGGTCAAGAACCTTAATTGAAAGAATATCGTGCAGGAACGGGCGCTCTCCCAATCCTTTTTCTTTCCAGGCAATGCGCCTCTCATCAAGTATAGGCGTAAGCGTGTTGCGAACGATGTACTTTACGATGTAATCAGGAGT
>JAHIFK010000271.1 GCA_018900975.1 Methanobacteriota archaeon | reverse complement strand
TGTTAAGGAATGGGGTTATTGATGATGAGATGATGGCGAAGCTGAAAGGTATGAAGGGATTTAGGAATATTATTGTGCACAGGTATGCGGGGATTGATGACAGGCTTTCTTATGAGTTTTTTAGCGAGAAGTTTGTGGATTTTGAGGAGTTTATAGGGAAGATTGCTGAATTTATAAATAGCAAAAGTAAACTTTGAAAGGTGCAAGGATTTGAAACAAGTTTTAAGTGCCTATTCAGTTGTAAATTTACTTAATCTACTAAGAGATTCGTTTATTTTCTCAAGGTAGTAATCGTCGAGTTTTTGTTCATCTGCTAGTTTTTTAATGGCTTCAATAGCTTGTTCTACGTCCCATGTCATAATAACGAATTTTAGCTCAGTCGCTGCTGTTATTCCAATTTCTTCAAGGGCATTTACTGCCCGTAATGTTGCATAATTAAGTTTTTGTTCTGCTGAAGCCTTTCCAACCTCTCCGAGTGCATGTACTGCATACGATGTAGCTTCCTCTAACTTTTGTTTAGCTGCTGTCATTCCATTTTCACGCAGAGTGGTTATTACTTCTATGGTAGAGTCTTCATTTTTGTTACTTGCAGCTAATTTTCCGATTCTGGATATGTGAGCAAAAATATGGTTAAATTCTTTCCCTTTATCTTTCTCAAAATGATATTTTACCTCTCCTTCACTCGTTACACTTTTAAATAAAAATTCTCCTGTGCTAATACGATCTTTCCTAAAAATTTCATTTTTTAATATATTGTTAACACGATCTTTGATTGCTCTTAATCCCTCTCTTACAGTATCATGATCATATTTTATTAATGAGCTACGCACGATATCGATTATAGGCAGAATCGGGTCATCATCAACAGATTTTTCGATGGATAGAATGCTTTGATTTGTTATTCTCTCAGCAAGCATGTTAATCACAGTCGAAGGATTCAGCATCTTAAACATCTTCAACATATAGGGCACCAGCGCCACAAACGCAAAAACCCCAAGATAGTAAGAAAACGCAACCTGCCCCTCAAGATTCGACATGCTGTTAAGTGCAGGATTCGCCTTCTCAATCAGCTTCAGCACACCCAGCCCATAAAAAATAGCAACCCCATAAATCCCCATCAGTATCCACAAATCTGGCGTCCTCCTGAACACCTCAATCACCCTCGCCGAATACGACTGCGCCGCAAGCTGCACAGCCACGAGGCTCAAAGTCACCACAAGCGCCACGATTGCAGCCTCGCCCTGCACAAGCGCGCTGAGCATGTATCTGGCGCTGTCTACGTCAGTGTGCAGGAAGCCAAAATAAGTGAAAATGACATGCGAGATAACGATTACCCCGGCGCCAAGGCTGAAATAAAGCGCCAGGCGCCGTGTCCATAGGGAAGTATCGTTGGTGATTTTAATATGCATATTAAGTAATAAAGACAGTTGTAAGACGTATAAAACTATTGAAAAGATTGATGTGCTATAGGGTCAATATTAACATAGAATCATAATTATGGATGTTCTTGCGATCGTTAAAAAAAATAAGCCTTTCCTGAAAGAAAGGTTTGGAGTCAAAAAAATTGGAGTTTTCGGCTCAATGGTGAGGGGAGAGGCTAATATGGAAAGCGACGTTGACGTTCTGGTGGAGTTTGAGAGCACCAAGAAAAGCTTCGATAACTTTATGGACCTGAGTTTCTTCCTTGAAGACCTTTTTGGAAAAAAGGTTGATTTAATCACCACCAGTGGGTTGGACAAGTATATTCGCCCCTATGTGGAGAGAGAGGTTATCTGGTGTGAAAAGTGATGAAGTTTTTATAAAACATATTCTCGATGAAATTGGATTTCTAAAGACGCAGAGTAGAAATTTAGAGTTTGAAGACCTCATGAAAAATGAAATTTTGAAACGGGCTTTTCCAAGAAGCATAGAGATTATCGGCGAGGCAGCCAAAAACATTTCCGACCCCTTAAAAGAAAAATATCCCGAAATCGAATGGAAAAAAATTGCAGGAATGAGAGACAAATTGATACATGCATATTTTGGAATTAGCTGGGACATCGTCTGGGATGTTGTCAAAAATAAGCTTCCAGAGATTGAAAAAAACCTTAAAATCCTGAAAGAAAAAGAATTTGATTGATAAAATTACCTGTTCCATCACCTTTGCCAAATACGACTGGGCAGGAATCCAAAATAAGAGAAAACGACATGCGAGATAACGATTACCCCGGCGCCAAGGCTGAAATAAAGCGCCAGGCGCCGCGCCCAGAGGTAATCATGAATATTTTGCGAGCTTCTTAAGTTCATTCGTAATTGTTTTAATCCCATCAAGAGCGAGCTCCCAATCACAATAATCCTCTTCAACATTAAATGAATGCCCGGATTTTTCTACAACCTTTTTTTT
>JAHIFK010000270.1 GCA_018900975.1 Methanobacteriota archaeon | reverse complement strand
ATTGAGTGCCTCTGCTATGCGTCTATCTTTTGTGTATTTTTCTAATACTTTACTGAAATTGATGGAATTTGCGATACTTCCAAGAATCTTTTCTCCACTATAACTTACCTCTTTTTCATTTTTTTTGAGGGAGATGTAGGTCTTTGTTTTTCTTATGTTTTCATGGAGATGCCAACTCATAATATATAGTATGTATATGATTATATTTAAACATTGTATTTATTGATAGTGTTTATCTTAAAAAAAGTGTATACATACATAATGAATATTTAATAAAAATGCTAAGGGAAAAAAACAGTATCGGTGATAGGTGCAATTTATCGAGAAATTGGTTTTAGAAGTTAAGAAAATCAGGGGTATTTTAGAAAAAAGATGATGTAGTTAGTGATTTATATTAAAAAAAAGTGTCCTCAAAGTTGGGATATAAAAGTGCAAACAAATTGGAATACGTATTGTGCGGATGCGCACTGATCAAATTATCCGTGTTACACCAGAAAGGAAATAGCAGAAATAGAAACCTCAAATCCGCGCCATCCGCGTTCTATATCAAAGTAACACGAAAACGACATAGGCTATAGACATCATGATCAGCCCGTGTTTCAACCCGAGTTTTGCATTCCCTTCGCCCAGCTGCCCTGCCACAAGACCCGAAAAGAACGCCTCAAGAATAGCTGCATGGAAAAACAGCCTTATGTAAAGCGGTTTATCAAAACCTGCAAAAGAAATACCTTCACCTGCTATCTCTACAACATCCCCTGGCTGTGTTTCAGGAAGCTGCGGGAAAAACCCTGTTACAAGAGACCATGAAACATACAGGAACACAAAAAAAGCGATATATAATATCAGTACGTACATTTTAATTGACTGCGACCTTTCTTCTTCCATTGATTTTGCAGTAACAGCGTCGCTAGCTGCTATCACCAGAGTATCTTTCACGTTACCCGTCATCTTCAAGGCATTTTCGATCAGGACTACCGCTCTTTGCACAGTTATTGTGTTCACGCGATTACCTAAATTCCGAAACGCCGCTGAGATACCATCACCCAGTTCGATATCCGTGATCAGCTTTCTAACCTCCTCGTTCATAATACCAAGATTGGATGTTCTCAGGCGCTTGATAGACGCCGTAAGTGTAAGCCCGGATTCGTGGAGGCTGACAAGCCTGCTAAGGAATTCAGGGAAATTTGAGGATATCTGGTTGATCCTCCTAAAATGCACTTCCACAAACACCACATAAGGAAGTAAAATGATCATAGCCGTAAAAACAAGATAGTCGTCGATCATGTAAATAAGCTGATCAAAGTCAAGGCTGTAAAACCCAAAAGTAGTGATGATGAAAAAAAACAATCCGATCGGAACCGAGATATATAGAATTTTTTCAGGGAATTCGATAAATTCTTTTAGATGATTTTTAAGGAATAAGTAAATCCTTTGACGGGTCATCCCTTTGATGATAGACTGGTATTCTGTTTCGGGAAGGTAGTTATCTGATATTTTAACGAACTTTGAGGTTGTTCCTTCAGACATTGAAGACAGAATAAGGAGAAAGAAAATGCCCCCAGCCGGTATAAAGAGATATACCATCATAAGGAGAAAAATATAATATTTATCTCCCCCTATCAGCCCGAGCACAACAAGAAGTACTATTATAAAAAGAGGTCCTACAGCGACGCCGGTAACATACATTTCAGCCATCACAGCAAGGTTTTCCATGAAAGCTTTGTTGGCATTGAGCGCCTTTAGCCTGTATTGCTCGGACTTAGTAAGAAAATATGCTACAAGGTTCCCTCCTCCTGTTATTATAGTAGATAGGCTCTCAAGGAAGTTCTTGAAGCTCTCTGACGGCGAGTTCCTGGCAGCGTTCCTCAGAGCTGTGTTCAGGTCATTATTCAATATACTGGTGTCTATTAGCACGCCCCTGACCTCATTGGATACCTCACCGTATATCTTTTTATTACTTGAAATGATCTTAAAAAAAACAGTAATATCGCTTGACCCCCTGCTCATTGCATGCATGAGCGCCACAGCATGAGGAAGTACAATATCAAGGCTGTTCCCACGCACGTTCGCTATATAATACGGGTAAGCCATCATTAAGCTATAAATCGTAAAACCGCAGAATACTGATAGCAGCGGGATGATCAACAGCGAAAAATCTCCCATAAACCCAAACAGGTCATATACTAAAAAATAAACCAGTAGTCCTAAAGGCAGTGATAACAGTATCGAGATCAGATAGGTACGTGATACATAGATCTCATAAGGAACACCCACATGCGCCTGCATCAATTTATGTGAAAGTTCCACATATGCCCCGCTTCTTTTTTCAATCCATTTTCCAAATATCCCGTAGGAAATACGGTCAAATTTATAAAGATCCATGTTGTTCACTAAGCAGGACTTTTCCTTCCCGTACTAAATTCATGATCTCTTCGCGGTCCTCATAATACCGCCTTATGATCGATGTTACATCCCTGTAATCATTGATATCATTATCAAGCAAGTATTGCAGCAAGGCTTTCCTATCCTCTAATTCTTTATTGATCCTCTCTTTGTCCCAGCCGCGGTTGTGCATTATACTATCAAGGACGCTTGACGCGCCGCTTTTCTCTATCGAGTCATGCACAGGGTTCCACTTGTAAACTTCACGGGTACTTATGTCTCCTGAGGCTGCATTTATACCCACGAACTCGGAAACGGTCTCTGTCCTCCTGACCCTTTTCTTGCCAACATGACGCAATACTTCTATTATCATTATATCTAGTGAACTCAGCATCATGAGAGGGACGTTTATGGGTTCACTTAGCAGCCTGTTCACAGCGGTCTGAATGCTGCCCGCGTGCATCGTAGAGAAGGTCGTGTGCCCGGTGCTCATTGCCTGGAACAGGGTGTAGGATTCCTTGCCTCTTATTTCACCGACCAACAGGAATTCAGGGCGCTGCCTCAGGGCAGAACGAAGAAGTTCGTACATATCTATGTCGGCCGCTTCCTGGCCCATGAATGTCTCCCTTATGGTAGCAGGTATCCAGTTTTTGTGATATAATGTGAGTTCCCTTGTATCTTCTATGGTTATGACTTTGGATTCAGATGGGATAAAAAGGGATATGGCGTTCAGGACAGTGGTTTTGCCCGCTGCTGTCTCTCCTACTATGATTATGTTCTTGTGGTTCTCAACAGCAATCCACAGGTAAGCCATGACCTCGGTGTTGAACGTCCCGTATTTTATAAGGTCAATGGGAGTGAATGGTTCTTCCCTGAATTTCCTTATTGTGATTGTGCCACCGCGTGTTGTTACTTCCCTGCCGAGCGTAGCTTCAAGACGCGAGCCGTCAGGAAGCCGGGCGTTCAATATCGGGTAGCCTGTTGAGATGGATTTTCCTGATACCTGGGCGAGTTTCAGGATAGCATTGTTGAGTTCTTCTTCTTCGAAGATAACGTTCGTCTCGATATTGGTGTATTTCCTGTGATACAGGTAAACCGGTACATCGGCCCCATCACATGATATATCTTCGATCATGGGGTCTTTAAGGAGCACATCCAGTTTTCCATATCCTGCGTAATCCCTTTTCATATAGTACCATATCTTGTTCAGTGAGGTGGGTTCGAGATCGAGACCGTATACATCCAGTATTTTTAAAAAATTATTATATAGAATTATCTCCTTATTCATGCGGCTAAAATCGATATCATCCTCAAGAAGAAATATTTTTAATGATTCGTACACACGCAACATTAAGGTTTTTTCAAAATCATTAAGCACGGGTTCTGATACTATATACATATTCTTGTGAGACCGCAAGTTATTGATAATGGTAACAAGGGTAAAGGGTTTTGAGACCCAGGTTTGCTCGACTTCCTCATAATCCTGTGGATGAGCGTAACTTACCAGTTCGCCGTATTTGCTGGCATCATACACCGGCACCTCTTTAAGTTCCCTGATCTTAAAATTCCTCTTTGTCATCTCCATGACAGTATTCATGTAGAGGGCATATTTTCCAGTTATCTGTATGCCTCTTTGCATTTTCCCATTAAAATATGCCACTAAAAGCAGCAAGATACCCAGTATTTGCATAATATATGATAATGAAGAGATCCCTGAAAGATCTGCGTCTGGAACATTAATTAACTGGCCTTGAAAAGCAAATCCAAGTATCGAAATTATGAAAAGGATGATGGAAACCGTTATCAATATATCCATTCCAGGTAAAGAAAGATGGAAAACGGGAATATCTGGATTTACAGGAGGCGGATTATCTTCTAAAGTATCCATGTTTCCTTCAATTCCCATTTCAGTCATATTATGTATATTATTAACACTAAGATTATATAAATATCACTGTTAAAGGCAGATTTTTCCCCAAAAACGAATCCTTATTTTTCATTTCCCGTCCTTTTTGGAATATCTTTATATTTGACAGTAACAGACAGGGGTTGATTGAACCTCATTCGAAAATTCGAGCCCGCCGACTTCCCATGGGTCATTGACATAGAAAGGCAGGTATTTAATGAGCATGACCCTTTCTTCTATATGCAGTTCTATGAGACCTGCTCTGATGGTTTTATCGTGGCGCAGGTCAACGGCTTTGTTGTTGGGTTCGTTGTCGGGTTCCTGACTTCTGAAACCACAGGCCGCATATTCTCACTCGCTGTGCATCCTTCCTACCAGAGCCGCAAGCTTGGAAGCGCACTTTTAAAGGAGATAATACAGGTTTTTCGGGGTATCGGGGTTTCTGAGATTATCCTGGAAGTGCGTAAAGGTAACTTGAAAGCAAAGAGGTTCTATGAGAGACATGGATTCCATCAGACAGAGGTCGTGGAGAGGTATTATAATGATGGGGAAAGCGCGTGCATGATGAGATTGAAGATGAGTTGAAATATCGAGACCGTTTCATTATTGTTGGTGGAAAAACGAAAACCGCAGATAAGCGTACTATTAACACTTTCGGTCAATATTATCTAAACGGCGCTGGGGTTGCGACCCCAGACCCCGGTGAGGCGCCGCCTCTGGCGGGGTTTAACATGAAATCACAGGTTGCATATAATCACCACATCCCATACTTGCCCCAAATAAAAAAAATAGTATCCACTATCGGTTTGTCTGGTCAGTATCCCTTTCAATAGACTAAACTTAATTCAGTTGTGTATGATACTCCTTTTTATTCTTCAAAACCCAGTAGACTATCCTCAACAATTTAGCAGCCACCGCATTCAAAGCAGAAAAATGATGCTTTCCCTCGCTGATCTTCTTATCATAAAAGCGTTTCAAATTCTCATCATTTTGTCTTGCCACATTAGCAGCAAGGCCATAGTCTTTACAAGTCTCTGCTTTACTAACACGTTTTTTTCCAATAAGAGCAAGAAATATGAGAGTAAGTACACTCTGAAGTACGGTCGTACCGTCTTGTTTTTTTATACCAATAGAACTTACGATTCTCTCTATTCCCATAATAATAAGATATGGCAGGAGTAAAAATATCCCACCATAATTTGTATTGAAACCTATCGTAAGAAGGTCTTCGATTTCTGGTTTTTCGGTTTTCGTATTGTGTTTTTTGGTGAGGGCTTCTGCTTCGTTTTTTTTAAAGTTATTCCATGATCAGAAAGGACACGGGCGACGCTTCGTGCACTTATTTCATAACCTTCACCTTTCAATATTTTTTCTATATCATACATGTCCTTTTCAGGATCTTGAACCTTATATCTACGATTCGTTTTTCAACTTCATCTGTACATTTGCTTTT